>DAIPYE010000007.1:0-15362 GCA_036782915.1 Bacteroidota bacterium
GAAAGTGACGGAACTCTGTAAATCCGCTCTCCTGAACAGTTAAGCGCTTCACGGCTAGTAGCAAGAATTTTTAATCTGCTGCACTTACTTAAAAGATCTTCAGCCAGCTTTGAACATTCGTGTATCAAATGCTCGCAATTGTCCAGTATTAAAAGCATCTCCTTGCTTTTTAAAAATATTTCCAGTGCTTCTTCAGGTGAATTTCCGGGTTCGATCTTTATTGAGAATATGTTCAGAATTGTTTCCGCTGTCAGAATCGGGTCGGATACATTTGCAAGCTCTGCAATAAAAACTCCGTTCTCAAAATCATCTATCATATCAGCGCCAACCTGCATTGCAAGTCTTGTTTTACCTGTGCCGCCGGTACCTACAAGAGTCAGAAGTTTTGAGTTCTTTAAAATATTGTTAATTTCATTTATTTCATTTTCCCTTCCTATAAAACTTGTAAGCTGAAATGGAATATTATTCGGACGGGCATCAAGAGTTTTGAGAGGAGGAAATTCAGTTTGCATTCCTTTGAAATTTATCTGAAACAACCGGACTGGCTCGATCAGATCTTTTAATCTTCTTTCACCGAAATCCCTGAAACTGAGTTCTGAATTATCAGGGAAAAATAATCTTTCTTTAACTGATTCATAAGTGTCATTTGAAACAATGATCTGTCCTCCGTAAGCAGAAGACATAACTCTCTGTGTTCGGGCAAGAGTAATGTAACCCATATAATCTTTTCCATCCCAGACTGCATTACCTGTATGAATTCCCATTCTTACTTTTATAACAGCTGCATCCCATTTCTCATTTATAAGTCTAATCTGGGATTCAATAGAAGCTTTCACAGCATCTTCAGCATTCTGAAAAGCGCAGCAAAAAGCATCGCCGATTGTTTTAAATACGAACCCGTTGTTATTTGCAACAGCATCATTGATTATTGAATGATGTTTCAATAATATATTCTGAAGATTTTCATGAAATTCCTGAGCCAGTTTTGTACTGCCTTCTATATCAGTGAAAAGGAATGTCACTTTGCCGGTTGGCTTTTCCATTTATTTATATGAATTTTATGTCAGTAAATTACAAAATTAAAACTGAACTTTGAACGAATTAAGAATTAATTACGAATTACCCGCCCGCTCTGGAGAGTGTCTCAAAACATACTCAAGGTTTTCAACACATAGACACAGAGAGGTTCATTTTTAAACTATTTGTCTCCGTGTCTCTGCGTCTCTGTGCTAAAATTATAGTTTTGAGACGGACTCTCTGCGAGGCAGGCTCCGCGAGGCGAGCGAATTAAGAATTGTTTTGATAAATTTTATACTTTTAAATTAAATATGTTTCCCAAAGGAAAGAAGTGCATCAAAGGATAGATTATCAGAGTCAGATTTATTAATTTGAATAAACAAAAATTGCTTCTTTAATTTTCTTATAAACCAAGAATTTGAAATTATTTTACTTTCTAAAAATTTTGACATTAATTCTGATCATTTTCTTAAAAGCCGGAATTTCATATTCTGAATTTAATTCTTCACAAAATCATTTTATATCAGATAAAAAAAATATGATAATCACAAGTAAAATTGACAGCACTGACATATCAGCATTCAGCAGTGACGGACCGGTAGTTATTTATGATGAGGATACAATAATCAGTTATTCAATTTTGCCGGTATATGATTATTTCAGGGTTTCGAAAGAATTTATAAAATCCACTGACAAACTGACATGCTATATTGACGAAACAGATCAGCAGTTTAGTTTTTATCTGAAGGATTCAATTACATTAGAAAATGATTCTTACAGTCTGCCTGAGAAAATGCTGATAGTTTCAGATATTGAAGGAAACTTCAATGGTTTTGAAATGATATTAAAAGGTGCGGGTGTAATAAATGATGAATTTGAATGGATATTCGGGAACGGACATCTTATACTTCCCGGTGATTTTTTTGACAGGGGAGTTAATGTAAATGAATGTTTATGGCTTATTTATAAACTTGAGACTGAAGCCGAACTGATGGGAGGAAAGGTTCATTTAATTCTCGGCAATCATGAAATGATGAATTTAAGAGGAAGGTATAAATATGTGAGAGCAAAATATTTTGCAAATGCTGACTCAATAGATCTGGAATATAAAGACTGGTATTCAGTGAATTCAGAACTGGGAAGATGGCTGCGAAGCAAGAACAGTATTGAAAAGATCGGTGACTTTCTATTCCTTCATGCCGGAATAAGCAAAGATTTTCCGCTGGAAATATATTCAATTAGCGAAATTAATAATAAAACAAGAGAAGCAATCGATAAGGTCTTCGGCGAAGGTGAAGCCTCTAAAGATATATTTATTGGAAATGAAAGTCCGATATGGTACAGAGGAATTGTGCTGGAAACTGAAACAGAGGAAGATGTTAGTAAGACACTTTCAGCTTATAATTCAACTAAAATGATACTCGGGCATACTATCGTTGACAGGATAAAATATTTGTATAATGGCATGGTGATCGCAATTGATCAGGAGCATCAGGAAAATTCAGACAAAGGATTTATGTATGCGCTGTGGTTTGAGAACGGAATATTTTTTGTAATAGATGACAAAGGAAATAAATCTGAATTAAAATAATTAATTAAAAAACTTCCGAAGTCTTGCATTGAAGTTTCAATGGTTTTGTTCATTTTCAACCGGTATTGAATCCAGATATTCCAGTATTTCGTCAAAGTTCATATTCTCACCTTTTTCCCAGTATAACTTATAATCTGTTTCGCTAAGATTTTCACTGAAAATAATTTTTATTTCTTTAATCCGTGTTACTTCTTCTTCAATTATGTATAAGTTTGATTCGTTTATCAGTGATACATAATTGGCGGATGCAATGCAACCTTCAGGATACATTTTTAATTCGATGAATGTATTTGCAAATCCTTCAATGCCTTTAGCCAGACTGTATAAATCACGAAGTTCATTTGCGATAATGGCTGATTCCCTGAATAACTTTACAGCTTTGGAAAAATCTCTTCTGTAAAAAGCTGTCATTCCTAAATTTGTAAGAGTTGTCACTATAATTCTTTTATCACCTAGCTCCCTGATGATCTGAAGACTTTCTCCGATCAGTCTTTCAGCTTCTTCATATTCTTTTATTGAAATTGCTACAGCTCCTAAATTTGTCAGCGCAATTGCAGTTCCGTGTCTGTCACCCATTTCAATTCTTACCTGAAGACTTTCTTCATATGCAATTCTTGCTTTATCAAAATTGCGAAGCCAGAATTCAAGAACTCCGATATTCCCGATGATCTTTGCGATCTGCACAGTGTCGTTTAGTTCACGGTAAAAACTCAGACTCTCATTGAACTTATCCCGGGCAGAATCAAACTCTCCTTTTTGCATTAAGCTTACTGCCAGATTTTGAATGATCCTGGCTGAATATGATTTATTCTTAATTTCTTCTGAAAGTTTAAGACTTTCCTCTGACAATATATTAAGTTTTTCATAATCACTTTCAAACAATGCTATTGTCCCAATTGCAAGTAAAGTTTTTGCTTCACCGTCCTTGTTATTTAACTCTCTGAAAATTTTAAGACATTTCTCCAGAAGCTTTTTTGAATCAGAATAATTGCCCTGATAAATATTAAAAAGTCCCTGTGAGTGTAATGCATTTGCTTTTAAAAGAGAGTCTGAAGTGTCAGCTTGCTCCGAACTTTTACGGAGAAATTCAAGTGCTTCGGAAAAATAACTTCGGATCTCCCAGAATTTTGTCATATTAACAGACATCATCAAAGCTGATTCGGGTTTGTTTTTTAAAGACCAGTTAAGGCTGTCTCTGAGATTTCCTATTTCAGAATCAAATCTTTTCACCCATTCCTTCTGATTGCTTCCAGTTAATCTCTCATCGGATTTATCAGCGAATCTTTTAAAATACATAAAATGTTTTTCCATCAACTCTGACTTTTTCCCTGATCCGGATAACAGTTCATCTCCGTATTTCTTGATTGTTTCAAGCATCGTATATCGAAAACCGTCTGTCTTTTCAACTACTTTTATAAGTGATTTATCTGATAGATTCTCCATCAGATCAAGAAATTCATATTCGTCAATCATTTCATCTGAACAAATTTCTTCAGCAGATTCCATCGTCCATCCTCCGGTAAATATTGTCAAACGCTGAAATAAAATTTTTTCTTTTTCGGATAAAAGATTATAACTCCAGTCTATCATCGCTTTCAGAGTTTGCTGCCTGGGAAGAGCAGTCCTCTTTCCGCCGGTGAGTAATTTGAATCTGTCATTTAATCTTTCGTTTATGCCTTCAACAGATAAAACTTTGATCCGCGCAGCAGCCAGTTCAATTGCAAGCGGAATTCCGTCAAGCTGAAAGCAGATCTGAGCAAGCGCCGGAGCATTTTCATTTGTAACCA
The DNA here is from genome assembly GCA_036782915.1 of Bacteroidota bacterium. Classification (GTDB taxonomy): domain Bacteria; phylum Bacteroidota; class Ignavibacteria; order Tepidaquicellales; family Tepidaquicellaceae; genus JAEUSI01. Next base: position 4,396 of record DAIPYE010000007.1, read on the forward strand.
TGAAATTCTGAGTGCTCTTTCAATGAACAATCTTACTGATTCATATTGATTAAGCTTTTCCGGAGTATAATCAATATTTGGATCAGGGTGAGAAAGCGACGGCACTCTGTATGTTTTTTCTCCGCTGCTGTTAAAAGCTTCACGGCTTGTGGCAATTATTTTTAAATCCGGACAACTGCTTAAAAGCATTTCAGCAAGACTTGCGCAGTCATGAATTAAATGCTCGCAGTTATCAAATATCAGCAGCATCTCCCTGTCTTTAATATATTCTGTTAATGTTTTGTCCGGAGATTGTCCCTTTGCTTCATTAATTCCGAGTGTGTTCATTAAAGTCTGCCGGATCAGAGACGGATCAGAAACATTTGCAAAACTGTCAATCACATCAGCTCCGACGTGCATTGCAAGACTGGTTTTACCGGATCCGCCAGATCCCAGCAAAGTAACAAGTCTGGAATCTTTCAGGATTTTCTTTATATCTGCCATTTCCTTTTCTCTACCGATAAAGCTTGTTAGCTGAACGGGAAGATTGTTTGGACGCGCGTCAAGTGTTTGCAGGGGAGGGAATTCAGAGAGGATCCCATCTGAAAGGATCTGGTAAAGTTTCATCGGCTGTATAAGATCCTTTAACCTTCTTTCACCAAGATCACGGAATGATATTTCCATTTCAATAAATTCTTTTACACTTTCGTAAGCATCATCTGAAATTAAAACCTGACTTCCGTTTGCAGCTGACATAATTCTCGAAGTACGTGCAAGAGTAATATAACCCATGTAATCATTTCCGACCCATTCTGCATTTCCTTTATGAATTCCCATGCGGACCTTTATGAATGTGTCATCCCGATTTTCTGAATTAAATTTTTTCTGAGCCTGAACAGCCGCTCTGATCGCATCTTCAGTTTTCTGAAAAGCGCAGCAAAATGCATCTCCGACAGTCTTGAAAACAAATCCGTTAACAGATTCGACAGCATTTTGCAGTATCTCATTATGCCTCTCCAGCAAATCATGATAGGTATCCGGAAAATCCTGAGACAACTTTGTGCTGCCTTCGATATCGGTAAATAAAAACGTTACTGTACCAGTTGGCTTTATCATTAAATTTAAATTTACTAAATATTATTTAAAGATTACGAATACTTATTGGTTGCTTCGACAAGCTCAGTCACCAACTGCTAACTGCTAATTGTTAATTGCTAACTGCTAATTGTTAGCTGCCTAACCGCTTCTTCAATTGTCATATTCTCACCTTCATCAAAGTATTTTAAAAACTCTTCCGGATCCATTTTCTCTTTTAATTGTGACATAGAATTATCATAAACTAAACTGTCTGTTAACGGGAAAATAATTTTATTTAAATCTAAATATTTTTTATTTATGAAACCAAATAATTTTGTGCCTGATTCATATTCTCCGCATTTGACCTGCATTTCAGCAAATCTCAAAATAGTAAGCGCAATATCTTTTTTATTTCCTGATTGAATGTTTAAATCCGCACTTTCGGAATAATACTTTCTGGCTTCTTCAAATTCATTTTTTATAAAAGCTACTTTTCCAAGACCGTATGATGCAGCAGCAATTTGTGAATTAGCTTTTAACTGACGGCTGATCACAAGACATTTATGATAAAATTTAGCTGCCTTTTCAGGATCATGCATTTCAAGTAACACATTTCCAAGATAACAATAAGAATCTGCAATACAACTTTTATTATCGATCTCTTTTGAAATATCGAGACTTTTTTTATAATACCCTTTAGCTTTTTCATAATCACCCTGGTTATATGACGTATTTCCAAGATTCATATAAGTTATTGCTGTGCCTTCTCTGTCTCCAAGTTTATATCTCAATAGCAGACTTTCCTGAAGAAGGTCTGTTGCTTTTTCATAATCACCGCGTTCATAGGAAACAATTCCCAGGTTATTTAGGCAAATTGCAGTTCCGAGAATATCACCTAGCTCCCTTCGGGTAGCAAGACTTTCTTCATAAAGTATAAATGCTTTGGAGTAATCTCCCTGATTTGAATATACATTACCAAGATTGTTAAGTGTGATCGCAGCATTGAGTTTATTTCCTGACTCACGGCTGAGTTCAAGAGCCTCTTCATATAATTTTGCGGCTTCTTCATAACTTCCCTGATCAAACTCCAGAATTCCAAGCCTGACAAGTGAATCGCCAATTCCGGTTTTATCATCAAGCTCACGATTGATCTTGAGACTTTCTTCAATTAATCTCCTTGCTCTGTCAACATCTCCTTTTAATCTTGCAAAATTTCCAAGCTGGCAGATAACTTTACTGTATAATGAATCCTTTCTTTCGGGATTTTCAGGAATAACGCTTTCAAATCTATGAATTCCATCCGAAAAATTTCCGCGCATCTGCCAGAATTTTCCCATAGCCAGTACTAATCTTAAACCATCCTCCGTGTAATTATTTTCTACAGCCCATTTCAAACTTTTTTCTACATTTCCGCTTTCAGTATCCATAATATTTGCTGAATCTATTTCTCTTATCTTTTTACTCAAAATTTCCGCAAGCTTTAAATAATATTCCAAATGCTTGTCAGATAATTTTTTTATCTCATCTTTTTCATTAATTTTCTCCTCACCATATTGCCGTATTGTTTCCAGAATGGAAAATCTTGCTTTCTCTTCATTGTATATAATAATAGATTTCTCAGTTAAGCTGTGTAAAATATCCATAATTTCATTTTTTCCGATCTTATCATCAGCACATATTTCTTCAGCTGCTTCCATTTTCCATCCGCCGGAAAATATACTCAATCTGTTCCATAATGTTTTCTCCTCATCAGAAAGCAGATCATAGCTCCAGTCTATCAAAGCTGTTAATGTCTGCTGTCTCGGCAAAGCAGTCCTTTTCCCTCCGGTTAATAATCTGAATCTGTCATTTAATCTTTCATGAATTTTTTCAACATTTAAAATTTTTGTTCTGGCTGCCGCAAGTTCAATTGCCAGAGGAATTCCGTCAAGTTGAAAACAGATCTCTGCCAGCGCAGGCGCATTGCTGTTATTCACGCGAAAAGAAGAATTTACAGAAAGGGCTCTTTCTATGAATAATCTTACAGCTTCATATTGTGATAATTTTTCCGGAGTGGCTTTTTCTTTTGGATCAGGGAAATCTAGTGAAGATACTCTGTGTGTCTGCTCACCATGACATCTTAAAGATTCTCTGCTTGTGGCAATTATTTTTAATCCCGGACAATTAATCAAAAGCTTTTCTGTTAATTCTGCGCTGGGTCCGATCAAATGCTCACAGTTATCAAGAATGAGCAGCAATTCCTTATCCTTAAAGTAATCAAGTAAAGTTTCCTCCGGACTTTTGTTCTGTTCTTCCATTAGCCCGAATTCTTTTGAAATTGCAATTGGTAAAAGAACTCCATCGCTTAATGAAGCCAGCTCGATCAGCCAAACTCCGTTTGCAAATTCATCAATTACATCTCCGGCAACCTGCATTGCAAGTCTTGTCTTTCCTGATCCGCCGGAACCTGTAAGAGTGAGTAATCTTGTCTGCTTCAGCAGATCTTTAATTTGATTTATCTCTTCGGTACGTCCGATAAAACTTGTTAACTGAACGGGCAGATTATTCGGACGGGCATCAAGTGTATCAAGTGGAGGAAATTCAGCAGGTATTCCGGGAGCAAGTACCTGATATAAATTCATCGGCTGGGTAAGATCTTTTAATCTTCTTTCACCAAGATCCCGGAAAGAAATTTCCTTCAGATCTGCTTCCTTTACTTTCTCAAATGTATCATCTGAAATAATTATCTGACCTCCGTTAGCAGCAGACATAACTCTTGAAGATCTGGAAAGAGTAATATATCCCATATAATCTTTTTCATTCCATTCCGCATTTCCAATATGAATACCCATACGAACCTTTACTGCTGCATCCTCCCGGTTTTCAGAGTTGAGCTTTAACTGAGCGTCTACTGCCGCTTTCAAAGCATCCGCTGGTTCATGAAAAGCGCAGCAGAATGCATCTCCTACAGTCTTAAATACAAATCCGTTATTTGATGAAACAGAATTTTCAAGAATCTCATTATGCCTGAGAAGCGCTTCATCATAGGTTTCAGGATAATTCTGAGAAAGCTTCGTGCTGCCTTCGATATCTGTGAAAAGAAAAGAAACTTTGCCGGTTGGAATTTTTACCATTAATTCGAACGTAATATTTAAGTTCACAAATTACAAAATTAAAATCGAACATTGAACATTGAAAATTTATGGGTTTGGCTTCGACAAGCTCAGCCAACATCGGGCGTTGAGCTTGCCGAAACGCCAAACTGTTGTTTCCGATTAGTCACTTCTTGATTTTAGAAGGACTGAGCGATAGTATTAGCTGCCTAGTCGAAACACTGAAGGAACAACGATTTAAATTGGAATTTTTGATTTTAGATTAGCGATTATGGAATTTCATACCCATTTTGTTTCCGTTGAGTCACTTTGCGATTTCCGAAGGACTCAGCGATACTAATATCAGCTGAGTCAGATTGTGCATGAGATTCGGCAGGAACAACAATCTTTGTGCGAAATAATTTTTTAGATAGAAATTTTAAAATCCTTAGTCAACTAACTTAATCTTTTTCAAACTCATAAATTTCATTTAAAAACCGGGAAGCTTTTGCGGCAGATTTGCCTCCGGCATTATTTATTAAAAACCGTACCCATCTTTTGTGAATATTTTTATATGTCAGTTGCCTGTATATGTAAATGCAGACGGGAAGTAAAACAAGCTGTGAAATTAACCAGCCGGTTGGCAGAAATCCTGAGATATCAGCATCGCCAAATATTTTAGATCCTGCAATAAAGAAGACTGGCCAGAAAGGTATGATAAGAAATGTCAGACGAAAATTATCAAGAATATGAGTCTGAAGTAATGCTAATTTTTTTTGTATATCGGTAACACTTTCACTGTAATTTATCTGAAGTATTGTTATGATCTGCGCAATACATAAATACAAATCGTAAGTGAAAAAAATAATAAGGATCACGGCTGATATAACAAAGCTTGTACCTGTTATTTCATTAAATAAATATTCGGTGAGAAAAAGTATGATCTTTATAAGGATCAATGTTTCAATGATCCTGTAAATAAGCACCGGATGTAATTGAGATTTGGATCTTTGAGTCTGTATCTTTTCCACACACAGTAAATTTAATTTTACTGAGCTTTCTAAAATACTGTCCTGATCCTTCCAGATGTTTTTTAATTCTGCTGAATTCATTTTTTAATTTTGAATGTTATTAAATTTTTGTTTGATCTTTTCTTTAATGCGGCTGATCTTCGTTGCCACATTGGTTTCCGTAATGCCCAGTATTTCTGATATTTCACTGTAACTTTTTTCTTCAAGATAAAGAATCATCAATGCTCTGTCCATTTCCTTCAGTTCGCTGATGAATCTCTGAAGCAGACTGAAGTTATTCCCTGAATCAGCACAAAAGTCTGCTTCATCTGCGATCTCAATTAAATGCTCGTCAATTGAAATTGTATGAGGAGATCTTTTCGTTTTTCTGTAAAATGATATTGCAACATTAAGAGCCACTCTGTACATCCATGTGGAAAATTTATATGCATCATCATACTTGTCAAATGTTCTCCACATCTGGTATATTATTTCCTGAGCAAGATCCTCCCTGTCAGATTTATTTTTGCAGTATGAATTGCAAATCTTAAAGATGATTTTTTTGTGATCCTGAACAAGATTTAAAAAATCTTCCCTGTTTTTTTTCTTATTTTGCCCGTTTATCAACTTTAGTAGTTTTCTTTAATGTATTATTCGCAAAAAGTTTCAATAAATCACAGTTTGAGTTAAAAGTATTTTTTTGAGAGTTATTAACTGAATTTTATGAATATGTGATTTTTGTTCTAAGGATATTTAAATGTTTGAGTCAAAATAATTTAGGTTGTATAAACGTTAACAGGGAAACAGATCAGAATTAATTCTCAAAAAAAAAATTGACAAAAGTCAAAATATTTACAGACAAAATAAGCTATATTTGTATAGATAATTATGATAAATAAATTAATTAAATATACTAAACCGCCGGATAACTGGAAAATTGCAGTTATAATTGCAAGCGGAGTCCTTACCGGTTTAATATTTTTTGTATTATATGCCGGAAAAGCTGCTTCGTATCTTTCTGATAAGCCGGAAACATGCATTAATTGTCACGTAATGAATCCGCAATTTTCTTCATGGAGGGAGAGTTCACATGAAAGAGTTGCAACCTGCAATGACTGTCATGTACCTCATGATAATATTTTCAGAACCTATTATTTTAAAGCCACTGACGGTTTAAGACATTCCACTATGTTTACTTTCAGACTTGAGCCTCAGGTGATCAGAATTCATGAAGCCGGAATTAATGTTGTTCAGGAAAACTGCAAAAGATGTCACGAAGGTCTGATCGATCATACTTTCTTAAAAAGTTCAGAATCTGATGAAGAGAAAAAATGCTGGTCCTGTCACAGAGAAACTCCTCACGGAACTGTAAGCAGTTTGTCTTCTTTTCCGAATGTGCATGTTCCGGGTCCTGATCCTGTAACTCCTGAATGGTTAACTAAAGAAAAATTAAATAAATAAATATTATATGAAAAAAATAAAAGAAGTTGTGGGATCAAAGCCATGGGTCGGCTGGCTTTTATATTTGCTCACCATAATAATTGTATTTCTTGTCGGTTTGCTTGGAAGTTCGATAATAGAGCGAAGAAATGAAGCAACATATATCCAGAAAAATTTAAAACCTATAGCTGAATGGGAACCCCGAAATGAAATCTGGGGAGAAAATTTCCCCAGAGAATTTGAAACTTATGCTTCGACAATTGATACAACCTTCGCCAGTAAACACGGAGGTTCTCAAAAAATTGACATGCTTGAAAGGTATCCCGACCTTGTAATTCTCTGGGCCGGGTATGCATTTTCAAGGGATTATAATCAGGGCAGAGGACATTATAATGCAATCAAAGATATCAGAAGTACTTTGAGAACGGATGTTCCCCAGCCAAGTACCTGCTATACTTGTAAAAGTACGGATGTTCCAAGAGTAATGAATCAGGTTGGAATTTCTGATTTTTACAAAACTCCTTTTAAAGAAATGGGTAGTGAAATTGTAAATGCTATCGGCTGTCAGGATTGTCACGATCCGAAAACAATGAATCTCAGAATTACAAGACCTGCGCTTGTGGAAGCGTTTGAAAGACAGGGAAAAGATATTTCAAAATCCACTCATCAGGAGATGCGCTCGCTTGTCTGCGCGCAGTGTCACGTGGAATATTATTTCAAAGGTAAGGAAGAAAAATATCTGACATTTCCATGGGATGATGGATTTACTGCCGAAGATATAGAGCAGTATTATGACAGTATTAAACATGTTGACTTTGTTCATTCACTCAGTAAAACGCCGATACTAAAAGCTCAGCATCCGGATTTTGAATTATTTAAAGCAGGCATTCATTCCGAAAGAGGTTTGTCTTGTCCGGATTGTCACATGCCTTACAAATCCAGCGGGGGAGTGAAATTTACTGATCATAAAATTCAGAGTCCGCTTAATAATCTTGCAAGCGCGTGTCAGGTTTGTCACAGAGAATCTGAAGTTAATTTAATGAAGAATGTATATGACAGACAGGATAAAGTTCTTGAACTTTCAAAAATAGCATCTCATTCTCTTGTCAATGCACATATAGAAGCTAAAGCAGCATGGGATAATGGAGCGACTGAAGAGCAGATGAAGCCCGTGCTTGAACTTATCAGAAAAGCTCAGTGGAGATGGGATTTTGTAGCTGCCAGTCACGGCGGAAGTTTTCACGCACCTCTTGAATGCGCAAGAATACTTGGTACTTCGATTGAAAGATCAGAGCAGGCAAGAGTACTACTGGCTGGCATTCTCGGAAAGCTGAATGTAACTCTGCCGGTTAAATATCCGGATGTTTCAACAAAGGAAAAAGCGCAGGAATATATCGGGCTTGATATGAAAAAGCTGAAAGAAGATAAAAAAGTTTTTCTGGAAACTGTAGTTCCGGTTTGGGGTAAAGAATCTGCCGAACGGGAAAGTAAAATGAATGGTAATTATAATAAATAATGATCTTAGCAAAAAATATGAATTTACCTGAATATCGGAAATAAAAAATTTATTTTAAAATCTGAATTGTGTATTTCACTTAAATACTTTCTGTTTCAAGTTCAGCAGTAATTTCAATATTTATGCATTCCTGAATTGCTTCATCGGCTTTCAATTCATGTCCTGCTTGCAGGTAATTGTTGAACTTTTCTTCTCCTAGTTCTTCAATTATCTTAATTCTTTCATTTTCATTTAAAAGCAGATTTTTGTTGCGGGGTTTGTATTTCCCGTCTTTTATAAGTGATTCTAAGAATCCGAATAATTTCAGACATTCAATAAATTCATTCCGTTGAAAAAAGATCTTTCCGAAACCGGCGATTACATCGTTCATAAAAAAATCTCCGCCCGGCTTTTCTTTTTCATTTATATATTCTTTTAAAATATTTACTGCCTTGTTGTATCTTGAGGTTTCCATATATAATCCTCCAAGGTGAATTCTGATAGGGAACAGATTCATATTATATCCGCAGTCTTTGGAAATTTTATAAGCTTCCAGAAGAATATATTCAGCTTCTTCAAAATTCTTTTCATCATAATTTAATTTCAGATCTGCAAGATGAACAAGATTCACGGAAATAAGATACTGATCATCAATTTTTCTGGATATAGCAAGACTCTCTTCGGATAAAAGAGCAGCTTTTTTAATATCAATTTTCTGACGGGTATGTGTTACACTTAAACTTAAAAGTATTTGCGCAGTCAGATGTTCGTTTTTCATTTCACGGGCAATTTTAAGCGCTTCTTCTTTCAGCTCAACTGATCTTTCAATATCCCCGAGATTACTTACCGGAAATGATAAATTGTAAAGAGAAGTGGCTTTACCTTCTTTACAATTAATTTCATTGCTCAATGCCAGTGCTTCTTCATATAATTTTACTGAATTGTCCAGATCTAATTCAATAAAATACTTCTGCCCCAGTTCATTCAGAGTGTTTAAAATTCCCTCCTTATCATTTATATCACGATAAATACTCAGAGCTTCATTTGAATAAGTTTCAAGTTCGTCAAATTTTCCCTGTTCATAACTGAATATTGCAATTCTCAGAAGCAGATCTGCCTTTAACTTTTTATCAGATATCTGAACGGAGTTTAATACTTTCAGAGTAGTATCAAATCCTTCCTGCAAATATCCTTTATGATTCCAGAAATTATAAAGATTTATTACAATTTTTACTGCATCTTCCGGATTATTTTTCATTGCCCATTGCATATTGCCCCTGATATTATCCAGTTCGGTACTCATAATTGTCAGCCACTCCAGCTGCCCCATGCCTTTTTCCTTCTGCCCGCTGTAATAAGATATTTTCAAAAAATAATTCAGATGTTTCTGAAACTCTTCAGTATTTCCCGAAATTTTTTCAAGAGCATAATATTTAATGGATTCCAGAATACCGTATCTGCCGGAACCGTTTACTTCATTATAATAGATCAGTGATTTGTTAAGAAGACTTTCCATCAGATCCAGTATTTCATATTCATCAATAGTCTCATCGCTGCAAATTTCTTCTGAAGCTTCAAGAGTCCAGCCTCCCATGAAAATTGATAATCGGTGAAGAAGAAGTTGTTCATTGGGGTTAAGCATATCATAGCTCCAGTCAATAAGAGCTCTCAGTGTTTTTTGTCTTGGTAATGCGGTGTTACTCCCGCTGCCGAGCAGTTTAAATCTGTCATCGAGTCTTTCAAGGATCTTTTCTACAGACAGCACATTTACTCTTTTGGATGCCAGTTCTATGGCAAGAGGGATACCGTCCAGTCTTTTGCAAAGCTCTGCAACTGTATATATGTTTTCATTTGTCAGACTAAAATTCGGATTTACCGTTAAAGCTCTGTCAAGAAATAATTTAACGGACTCATACTCTGCCAGAGTTTCAAAGGATTCTTTCTTAATATCGGCAGGCATTGAAAGAGGTGGAATTCTGTATAATGTTTCACCATTTATATTGAGAGGTTCTCTGCTTGTTGAAATAATTTTTAATTTGGGACAGTAAGCTAAAAGCTTTTCTGCTATCTGAGCACTTTTCAAAAGTAGGTGTTCTGTATTATCGAATAGAATCAGAATATTCTTATCTTTTAAATACTCTTTTAAAACTTCAAAATTATCTACTCCGGGATCTTCCTTTAAATTAAGAACAGTAGAAATTTCCTTCACTATCAGATCCGGATCATTTATTGGTGATAATTCAATTATCCAGATGCCGTTGTCATATTCATCGATCAATTCTGTTAAAAGCTGAATAGCTAATCTTGTTTTACCTGTTCCCCCTGCACCTATCAGCGTCAGAAGTCGTTTTGAAGAAAACAACTTTTTTATTTCATTTATTTCTTTTCTTCTGCCAACAAAATTTGTAACTGAAACAGGAAGATTATTTTGTCTTGCTTCATGGCTTTTCAGGGGAGGGAAATCTGAAGGGAGACTTTCCGAAACTATCTGATAAACATGCTCAGGCAGAACAATATCCTTCATTCTTCGTTTTCCGAAATCCCTGAATGAAATGTTAAGATCAGCATTATCCTTAACAGAATCATATACTTCCTGAGTTATCAGTATCTGCCCGCCATGCGCAACTGACATTATTCTCTGTGTTCTGCTTAAAGTAACATAACCTGAATAATCTTTATTGATAAATTCAGCTTCACCGGAATGAATACCCATCCTGACTTTAATTTCAGAATCATTCCAGTCAGTCGAGATTAATCTTATTTGGGTTTTTACGGCTGCATTAACAGCATCTTCAGGAGAATTAAATGCGCAGCAGAATGAATCACCTATGATCTTGAATACGAATCCATTATTTGAATCTATAATATCGTATAAGATTTCATGGTGAATAGTAA
>DAIPYE010000007.1:15372-24533 GCA_036782915.1 Bacteroidota bacterium
GCCTGGTATAACTCATTATTTTTCTGAGCAAGCCTTGTGCTGCCTTCTATGTCAGTGAAAAGAAACGTTACTTTTCCCGTGGGGATTGTGGGGATCAATTAATAAAATTTAAGGTTTTGTGTTTTTCAGGCTGTATGGATTCAAATACAAAATCACCCGGTATAAAATAATCTTTTAATTCAACAAAAATAATTCATTATCTCATAGTTTACATATTGTTTAAGATTTGTTAACATTTCACTGATTAAAAAAGTTAATATTTGATTCAAATTGTATTATATTATGATTTAATTATTTATATATTGATATCGAACTCCAACAGGAATTTCAAAAATCACCGTATTTAACTTAAAAGTATTCCATAAAATTAAAATAATAACCCATGAAAACTTTATTCAGTTTAATGTTTTTAATTATCTTCACCATTTGTTTCAATCCGGCAGCTTTTTCACAGGATCAAAATACTAAAGCAGCAGATCAAAGTGATCTGGCTCCAACAAACCCTCTGTATCAGTTAAGAGTAGCCAATGTTACTTATGGCGCAAATTCTTCTACACAAACCAATACAATATCTTTCGATATTTATATTTATCATACAAACCTTGCCAATTCCGGACCGTTTGAATTTGCTGCAGGGCAGTATTATTTAAAGTTCGATCCATCAATAGCAAATGGCGGATCACTGACATATTCTATAGTTCCAAATTCGACAGAATTTACAAACCCTGATGCAATACCTATAAATCCGAATATTGTAGGTGGTCAGTTAAGGCTGGAAAGAAATATTCCTCTTGTTCCCGGACAGGGACCGATTGTTTCTTCTGTGTTTCCGGGTACAAGAATAGTGAGTCTGCTTTTATCCACTACTGCACCGGTTATAGATTTACAGCGTCTGGATCTCTCGTGGATAAAAACAAATGTTCAGAACTCAGCTACTGAAGTTTATGCTTTTGGTGATTCAGGAATTGTTAATATTTCTGACAGTGGAAATTATATTATTGACTCTACCGATGTGCCATTACCGGTTGAGTTGACTGGATTTGCGTCAAGTATCAGCAGAAATAATGTAAACTTATACTGGTCAACTTCTTCTGAAAGCAACAATTCCGGTTTTGAAATCGAAAGAAACGAGGGTAATTTACAGTGGGTAAAAGTTGGTTTTGTAAGAGGAAACGGAACTACTTCTGCTTCAAACAATTATTCTTTTGAAGACAAAAATTTAAGTTCGGGTTTATACAATTACAGACTAAAGCAGGTGGATTACAACGGTAACTTTGAATATTTTAATTTAAACAATGAAATAAATATTGGAGCGCCGGATAAATTCAGTCTGAAACAAAATTATCCGAATCCCTTTAATCCTACGACAAGAATCGATTTTGATATCCCGGTAAATGAATTCACAAGTTTAAAATTATATGATAATAACGGCAGAGAGGTTAAATCGCTGATCAATGAATTTAAAACTGCAGGTTATTATTCAGTTGAATTGAATGCATCTTCACTTGCGAGCGGTGCTTATTATTACATTTTAAACTCGGGTAACTTTCATTCGACCAAAAAATTAATTTTACTGAAATAATTTTTTTCGAAATATAAATTTAATTTAAAAAATAAAAAGAGCAGGAGAAATATTCTTCTGCTCTTTTCAATTCAGACAATAAGTTAGCTTATTTCTGAATGTTTATATTCAGGCATTTCTGAATTGCTTTATCGATTGTCATATTCTCGCCTTCATTCCAGTAAAAGTTAAAGTTTTCTTCGCCAAGTTCCATAATAATATTATTCTTTTCACTTTCATTAAGATTTAAATTTTTATTGATTGGTTTGTATTTATCAGTCTTTGATTTTGTTTCGACATAAGCGAATAACGGTACAGCCTCCATATAATCATCTCTCTCGTAAAAAATTCTTCCCATGCCTGTAATTAAATTATTTATAAAATAATCACCGCCCGGCTTATCTCTTTCCTCAAGGTATTCTTTATATATTTCTATAGCCGGATTAAAATTTTTTGTTTGAATATACAACTCTCCCAGATGGTTCCGGATAGGAAAAAGATTCATACTGTAACCGAAATCTTTAGAAATTTTATATGCTTCAAACAGTATGTATTCAGCTTCTTCAAAGTTCGGTTTGTCATAATTTAATTTTAAATCCGCCAGATGGACAAGATTAACTGAAATCAGATACTTGTCGTCAATCTTTCTGGAGATAATAAGACTTTCTTCGGAATACAAAGCTGCTTTTTTAGTATCAGAGGAACTTTGAGCAAGCTTAACACTCAGACTTAACAGAACCCAGGCAATAAAATATTCATTTTTCAATTCCCTCGAAATTTTCAAAGCTTCTTCTTTTAGACTCACAGATCTTTTGAAATCGCCCTGTTTACTTACAGGAAAAGATAAATTATAAAGGGATTTAACTTTAGACTCATCAGAGTTTATTTCAATACTTAAAGAAAGTGCTTCTTCGAAGAGTTTTACAGCCTTAACATCGTCAAGTTCAATAATAAATTTTTGACCTAATGCATTGAGAGTTGAAATAATTCCAATTTTATCATCCATTTCACGGTATAATTTCAGTGATTCGGCAGAATATTCTTCAAGTTCAGCAATCTTCCCAAGCTCATAACAAAAATTAGCCAGTTTGTCTAATAAATCGGCTTTTAATTTTTTATCTTTTATTGTAAATGTATTTAAAATTTTTAATGAAGTATCATAACCTTCCCGAATGTACCCTTTTGTCAGCCAGAAGTCAAAAGTATTTATTACTAATCTTACTACCTGCTCATATTTATTTAAGACAGCCCATTGAATTTTATCTCTGATATTGTCGAGCTCTGTGTACATTGTGGAAAGCCATTCCAGCTGATTTTTCCCTTTTTCTTTTTGCAAAGAAAAAGAAGATAAATTTAAAAAATATGCAAATTGTTTTTGATAGTTTTTTTCTTTATCTGAAAGTTTTTCCTGAGCATAATATTTTATGGATTCCAGAATACCGTATCTTCCATCCCCGTTAATTTCATTGAAGAATATCAATGACTTGTTCAGAAGACTGTCCATAAGGTCAAGTATGTCAAATTGATCGATCGTATCATCACTGCAAATTTCTTCAGCAGCTTCAAGGGTCCACCCACCCATAAAAAGCGAAAGCCTTTGAAGCAAAAGCTGTTCATTGGGAATCAGCAGATCATAACTCCAGTCTATCAGAGCTTTTAAAGTTTTTTGACGGGGCAATGCAGTGGAGTTACCTGTGTTCAGAAGTTTAAACCGGTTATGAAGACGTTCAAGTATTTTATCAACCGGAAGAATATTTATTCTCTTTGAGGCTAATTCAATTGCCAGAGGTATGCCGTCAAGTTTTTTACAAAGCTCAGAGACGGAAAAGATATTATCTTTTGTTAATGTGAAATCCCGATTTACCGACCTTGCCCGGTTCAGAAATAACTTTACCGATTCATATTCTGACAGTGTTTCATAAGATTCATTTGCTGCATCCTCGGGCATTGAAAGCGAAGGAATCCTGTAAATATTTTCTCCTCTGATATTTAGCGATTCCCGGCTCGTTGAAATGATCTTCAATTTCGGGCAATATGAAAGCAAGGCTTCAGCGATCTGAGCACATTTTAGTAAAAGATGTTCACAATTGTCAAAAATCAGAAGAATGTTTTTAACCTTTAAAAATTGCTTTAAGGAAAGCAACCCGTCAAGACCCGGTTCTTCCTTTAAATTCAATATTGATGATATTTCTTTGACAATTAATTCAGGATCTGAAATCGAAGAAAGTTCGATGAACCAGATGCCGTTTTCAAATTCATCAATTAAATCTTTAACAATCTCAATTGCTAACCTTGTTTTACCGGTACCTCCTGCTCCTGTAAGAGTTAGGAGCCTGATCTCTGAAAACATTGCTCTTATTTTCTCAATTTCATTTTTGCGTCCGATGAATGTTGTATCCGAAACCGGAATATTTGTCTGACGTGCATCAGCACTTTTTAACGGAGGAAAATCTTTTCTCAGTCCTTCTGAAATAACCTGATAAATTTGTTCTGAGAGAACTATATCTTTAAGTTTTCTTTTCCCGAAATCTCTGAATGTAATATTATTTTTGGTGTAATTTAAAATAAAGTCCCGGATCTTCCTTGTAACAAGGATCTGCCCGCCGTGAGCAATGGACATTATTCTCTGAGTCTTGCTTAATGTGACATATCCGGCGTAATCTTCTTTTATATACTCAGCTTCTCCTGAATGAATACCCATTCGTACTTTTATTACAATATCATCTTTAAACTCATTCTGAAGTCTCTTTTGAATTTCAATTGCCGATAAAACAGCACTCTCTGTACTTTCAAAACTGCTGCAAAAAGAATCACCAATTTTTTTAAAAATAAACCCGTTGTTCGATTCTATCACTTCCGTAAGAATTAAATCATGCCTGGACAAAAGATCATTATATGAATCCGGATATTCCTGTGAAAGCCTTGTGCTGCCTTCAATATCCGTAAAAAGAAATGTTATAAATCCTGTTGGTATCAAATTAAAATCAGATTATTGGTCGTTTTTAAAAATATTACTTTTCAGAAGATAAAATTAATCAAATCAGGGTTTGATTGAAATTTGGATTATATTTATTCAAAACCCTTAAGCAAAATACTCAAAAATCCATTTTCTTTTAATGCACAGAATTAAGTCTATTCTATAATTATTTAAATATACTTATATTAAATAATAAATCTGATACCCCACATGAAAGAAGTAAAGGAGAATTGCAGTTTTAATAAAAATTATTCGTAAATTAAATATCGGAATTATGAAAAATATTGTCAGCATTTTTTTAGTTTTATTTCTTTCGTTCAACTTTAGCAATTATTCTTTTTCTCAGAAAGCAGCCGGCGGATCAAATAATAAAACAAGGGTCTTTGCAAATCCGCTATTTGATTTGACAATAGCAAATATTATTGATTTAGTTGATTCAAAATCCGGAACCAGTGAACTGACTTTTGATATTTTTATTTATCATACAAATGAACAGGATTCCGGTCCTTTCCTTTTTGCAGCCGGTCAGTATTTTCTGCAGTTTGACACTTCAGTAGCTAACGGCGGATTATTAACTTATTCAATCATTCCTAATTCAACAGGATTTTCCAATCCCAATGCAGTGCCGGTAAATCCGGCAATTCTCGGAAATCAGTTAAGATTGTACAGGAATATTCCTCTGACTGTAGCAAATGCTCCGATTGTATCAACAGTTTACCCGGGTACAAAAATCGTAACAATGAAGATATCTTCTACTGCGCCAACAATTAATAAAAGGGATCTTAATTTATCATGGATAAGGAGAATTCATAATGATCTTTACACTGGAATTTTTGCATTTGTAGATTCTGCCTTTACAAATATTTCAGACAGCGGTACTTATATCATTGATACAAATTTTGTTATTTCTCCTGTAGAATTATCGGCTTTTAATTCAAGTACGATAAGGAACAATGTAAATCTGAAATGGGTGACTTCTTCGGAGATAAATAATAACGGATTTGATCTGGAAAGATCCTCAGAAAACAATATATGGGAGAAAATCGGTTTTGTTAAAGGATTCGGATCAACTTCTTCATCTATAAGTTATTATTTTGAAGATAAAAATCTGAACTCAGGAAGATACAGATACCGGCTAAAACAAATTGATTACAACGGTAACTTTGAATATTTCAATCTAAATAATGAAGTTAATATCGGAAATCCTGAAAATTTCAGTTTGAAACAAAATTATCCTAATCCATTTAATCCCGGTACTAAAATCGATTTTGATATTCCGTATGATGAAAATGTTAGTCTGAAATTGTATGATATAAATGGCAGAGAAGTAAAAACAATTATCAATGAATTTAAGACTGCAGGATATTACACCGTAGAATTAAATGCAGCATCTCTTCCAAGCGGCGCATATTATTATGTTTTTAATTCAGGTGATTTCCACTCAACAAAAAAGTTAGTAATACTGAAATAATCTGAAATCTGGTTTGTATTGAATTTAAGATTAATGTAACATAAAATTCATATCACAAAGCTCCTGCTTCAGCTAATACTGATGCAGGAGTTTTTTTTATCTATATTCTTCCGGCAATTTATCCCTCCTTTTCAATCACGAATCCCGAGTAAAACTTTCTTTCATTAAAGATTTAAAATAAATTGTATCATACAATTTACAAACAATATATCCTGATAATATTTATTTTCAGATTATGATATGAATCATACTAAGTGTAAACAAATATTTTTAAGTTTGTACAGGAGGATATAATGGAAAAGAAAATCTTAATAATCGATGATGATCCTGATATAATTGAAGCAACATCAATATTACTTGAAGCAAAAGGATATAAAGTCATATCTGAAACTGATCCGGAAAAAGGACTTGAATCAGCAAAAATGAACAAACCTGATCTTATAATTCTTGATATAATGATGGCAGAGCCGGATGACGGGTTTTTCCTGTTGAATAAATTTAAAAGAAATAATGTCAGCTCACCTGTAATAATTTACTCATCTGTTTCAAATGCATTAGGATACAATTTCGGGAGCAACAGTTTAATTAAGGTAGCTGAATTTATTGACAAACCGGCTGAGCCTGATAAACTGATTTCTTCAATCGAAAAAATACTGAATAATTAAATTAATATGACAAACTCAGAGAAAAAATTAAGAAATGAATTTATAAGTAAATTAGAAGATAAATACGGAAATGAAAGACCGGCACTTCTTCCGATACTTCAGGAAATTCAAAAGGAATTTTTATATATAGATGAACATTCGCAGCAGGTTGTTGCAGAAATTTTAAATATTCATCCGGTAGAAGTGCAGAGTGTAATTTCGTTTTACGCTTTTCTTTATGATAAGCCTCAGGGCAGAAATCAGATACGGTTCTGTAAAAATATAATTTGTGAATTTAACGGAAGCAGAGAAATTGCAGATGCTGTAAAATCTGAATTAGGTATAGAGTATAATGAAACTTCCGTAGACGGAAAAGCGACACTTGAGTTAGTGAATTGTTTCGGATTATGCGATAAAAGTCCGTCGATGATGATAAACAGTCATATCTATGAAAATATAAATAAAGAATCTGCAATTAATTTAATAAGAAATTTAAAATGAACACAAAGGATAATAATATAGCACGGACAGGACCTGTATTATTTTCAGAATATGAAGCAGGTTCTGCTTTAAGAAAAATTGTTACCATGGAACGTGAAGATATCTTATTTGAAATAAAGGATTCAGGATTAAAGGGAAGGGGAGGCGCAGGTTTTCCGACTTCGACAAAGTGGATGATAACTGCGGCAGCCAATGCTGAAAAGAAATTCGTTATTTGTAATGCAGATGAGGGAGAGCCGGGTACATTCAAAGACAGAGTACTTTTAACGGAATACCCTGAACTGGTTTTCGAAGGAATGGCTATTGCAGGATATACTATCGGTTCAAATGAAGGAATAGTTTATTTACGGGCAGAATATAATTACCTTGTAGATTTTCTGGAAAAATTTCTACAGAAGATGAGAATACGCAATCGTCTTGGCAAAAATATTTGCGGAAAGCCGGGTTTTGATTTCGATATAAAAATAAGACTGGGATCAGGCGCTTATGTATGCGGAGAAGAAACTGCTTTGATAGAATCACTGGAAGGTAATCGGGGAGAACCAAGGAACAGACCTCCGTTTCCTGTCAATACAGGTTACCTTGGCTATCCAACTGTAGTTAACAATGTTGAAACACTTGCAGCTATTCCGCACATTCTCAACAAAGGTGGGGGATGGTTTCAAAAATACGGTACTGATAAATCTACTGGCTCGAAATTATTTTCTGTTTCAGGAGACTGCAGATTTCCCGGAGTATATGAACTGAACTGGGGCACAACATTAAATGATATAATTGAAATCACAGGTGCAGAAGATACAAAAGCCATACAGGTTGGCGGCGCATCCGGAGTTTGTCTCCCTGTTTCCGAATTTGGAAGAGAGCTTTCTTATGAAGATGCTGCAACGGGAGGTTCCATAATGATATTTAATGAAAGCAGAGTTATGCTAAAGGTTTTAAAAAACTTCATGGAATTTTTTGTAGAAGAATCCTGCGGTCAATGCACGCCGTGCAGGATAGGAAATGTTAAGCTTCTTGAAGGTGTAAATATGATAGAGAGCGGGGATATCAAACCGGGATACATTGAAAAATTGAAAGAACTTGGAGAGACAATGAAAATTTCATCTAAATGCGGATTGGGTCAGACAAGTCCGAATCCATTTATTTCTATACTGGAAAATTTCAAAGATGAAATATTTAGTAAAAATTCAGCATTAAAAAATTAATTATGGAAAAGGAATTAAGAAGTCCGGTATCACAAAGACCGATGGAAATGAGAGTATTAGCAGGTAAAACCGGAATCGGAGCAAATGTGAATATTGAGTTGAACGGCGAGAAAATAACTGTTGAATTCGGAAAAACAATACTGGATATCTGTAGGGAAAATAATATACATATACCGACTTTATGTTATCATGAGGATCTTTGCATTGCCGGAAACTGCAGAATGTGTCTTGTTGAAGTTGAAGGAATGAGAACGTTGCAGGCATCCTGTGCATTTCCAGTAACATCTCCCGTCAAGATAAAAACATTTTCAGATAAAGTAAGAAAGGCAAGAAGGCACATTGTAGATTTGATGTTAAGTGAACATTACGGGGAATGTTACAGTTGTGTCAGAAATAACAACTGCGAGTTACAGTCTCTTGCAAAAGAATACGGTGTTGACAGTTTTGAATTCGGACATATCTGCGAACCAAGATTTCAAATAGATAATTCATCATCAGCAGTTATTCGTGATATGGATAAATGTATACTTTGCAGAAGATGTGTCAGGACATGTATAGATCTTCAGGAAGTAGGAGTTTTGGAAGCAGTAAACAGAGGTTACGATACCAGGATATCTACATTTATGGATAAACCGCTTGCAGATGTAATTTGCATTAATTGCGGACAGTGCATAAACAGATGTCCAACGGGAGCACTTCATGCCAATGATCCTTCTGATGAAATCTGGAAAGCAATAGAAGATCCGGAAAAGCATGTAGTCCTTCAGACAGCACCTTCTCCAAGAGCAGCAATCGGCGAGGA
>DAIPYE010000007.1:24543-30888 GCA_036782915.1 Bacteroidota bacterium
GGACTACCTGCCGGAGTTTCAATGACAGGTCAGTTAAACACAGCAGCAAGAAGGATCGGATTTGACAGAGTATTTGATACAAATTTTTCAGCTGATCTGACAATAATGGAAGAGGGAACAGAGCTGCTGACAAGGCTGAAAAAAAATCTTAAAGATAAGGATAATTCGGTAAGTTTACCGCAATTTACATCATGTTCACCCGGCTGGGTAAAATTCAACGAACATTTTTATCCCGAACATATAAAATATTTATCAACAGCAAAATCACCGCAGCAGATGTTTGGATCTGTGATAAAAACATTTTATGCAGAAGAAGAGGGAATTGATCCGGCAAGTATTGTGACAGTTGCACTGATGCCATGCGCTGCAAAAAAGTTTGAATGCAACAGACCGGAAATGGATTCTTCCGGATATAAAGATGTGGATTACGGGCTGACGACGAGAGAAATGGCAAAGATGATAAGAGAAGCCGGACTTGTACTTCCGGATCTTCCGGAATCAGGATTTGACGAACCTTTTGGTGATGCATCAGGAGCAGGATTGATATTCGGAGCGACCGGCGGAGTAATGGAAGCTGCATTAAGGACAGTTTATGAACTGGTTACAGGCAGACCGGTTCCATTCAAAGATCTTAACATAGATGTTTGCAGAGGCATGAAAGGTATTAAGGAAGCATCAGTACATCTGGAAAATTGTAAAGCAGAATTTGATTATCTGGAAGGCATTGATCTTAAATTTATAGTCGCACACGGAACAGCAAACGCAAAGCTGGTAATGGATATGCTTCTCAGGGGAGAACTGGAAGGATATCATTTTGTGGAAATAATGGCATGTCCCGGAGGCTGTATTGGCGGAGGCGGACAGCCGATACCTACATCAGAACTTATAAGAAAGAAAAGAGCTTCAGCAATTTATAAAGAAGAAGCCGGTAAGCCTGTAAGAAAATCACATGAAAATCCAAGAATAAAATACATTTATGAAAAGTTTTTGAAAGACGGACCCGGCGGAAAATTATCTCATAAACTACTTCACACACACTACACGAAGAGGGGTAAATATATAAACTGAATTAATAAAACATCAGTATTAAAATGATAAATCTCATTCCTGCCAACACAAAAGATCTGGAATATTTATGGGAGCTGGTATCAGAGAGAAACAGATGGTTTATAAAACTCAGATACTATGCAATGATAATGCTTTTTATTTTATATATAAGCATTAGTTTTTTTAGTGATGAAGAATTAAATTCATTCCAAAAATCAGGAATAATAGCAATAATTATAATTACAATTCTGTACAATATTATTCTGAATTACATTTATAATTCTGATATAATAAAAAATGAAATCAATAAATTCAATCAGCTGAAGTTTTCACTTATCCAGATAATACTTGATCTTTCTGTATTAATGATACTTGTTTATCTGACAGGATTAATTAACAGTCCGTTTTACTTATTCTTTATATTTCACGCGATAATCGGCAGCATGATACTTCCCGGTGCACTGGTATATTTAATAGTGTCAATCGTAATTTTAATATTTTCATTTCTTAATATATTTGTTCATTACGGATTGATACCGGAATTTTTAATTTCCAACTCCGAATCAGTAGAATCATTGAGAATGAATTATCTGATATTAAATCTGATAACATTCGGATTAATGATGTTAGTAAGCGTATTATTTTCAAATAACTTATCAGTTGCATTATTTAAAAGAGATCAGCAGTTAATTGAAGCAATTTCCCAGATCGAAGCATCAGAAAAAGAAAAACAAAAATATGTGCTGGCAGTTGTACATGAAGTAAAATCACCAATTGCGGCAATTGTGTCTTATCTGAATCTGATCATTAACGGAATAACAGGTGAGGTAAATGAAAAAGTGCTTGATATTCTTAACAAAATGAAAAGAAGATCAGAAGAAGCAATTAGTCTGACAAATGACATAATTGAAGTATCGAAGATCAAATTACTTGAGGAGATCAAAAAAGAAGAGTTAAATCCTGAGACATTTATTTTTCAAATGACTGAAAAAATGAAAGAAAAAATTTCCGGGGCGGGATTAAAATTTACATTAATTAATGACAGAAAATCAGAAAGATTAATAAATGCTGATAGACATTTATTTGAAATTTTATTCTCGAATATTATAAGTAATTCAGTTAAGTATAATTCTGATAAAGGAGAAATACTTTTTAGAATATCTGAGAATGAAAACAATTTTTGTATTTCGATCAGCGATTCCGGAATAGGTATCCCGAAAGATGAATTAAGTAAAATATCAACTGAGTTTTACAGGGCAAGCAATGCGAAAAGTAACAGAATCGAAGGAACAGGTTTAGGTCTTTATGCTGTGAAACAAATCTTAGAAAATCATAACGGTAAAATAGAAATAATCAGTCCTTCAGAAATAGGAAATGAGAAAAATCCCGGTACAACAATTTTAATGGAAATACCTTACAAGTCCGTTCAGTCCTCATAGATCATCAAAGCTCCTGTTACAATCAGCGTTGCAGCAATTACTTTTCTGAAATAATTTGCTTCTTTAAAAATTTTCGCACCTAATACAACTGCAAACAATACAGATAATCTTTTTATTGAGATCACTAATCCTACCGGAGCAATTTTGACTGATTCAAATTGCAACCATCTGTAACCTATAGTAAAGACAGCAATTATAAAAATTAAAATAAGTGAACTAAATTTGATTCCTGAAAATAACATTTCGTTACCGGGCTTTGATCTGTTAATCATCCAGAAGATAGTGAAGGTTAACAGAAAAAAGAAATTCTGAATTACCAGAAAAGTGAGAGGCGGAAGCTTAAAATTTGTAAGCAGTAATTTATCAAGAACTGACGAAATTGAAATCAGTAACAAAGCCAGCAATACTATTCTATGATACTTTGATTTTACAAATGTTTTTAAAGGGTAGAAAATATTTTCATTTACATTTAGTTCAAGTATAAAAGTACCTGCAACAATAAAGAACATTCCAAAAACCTCAACCGGTTTTAAACTTTCCCCCATAAAAATGAATGCAAGCAATGCAATAAGCATTGGTGAAGCTGCAAGAACAGGAAGAGTCCTGCTGATCTCAAGGTTTTTTAAAGCTGTCATAATGCAGAGAAATGCAGCAGCGTTTATAATTGATTTAAAAAGTAAAATCGAAAACGATAATAAGTTCAGAGAATTAAAACTGCTGAAATTTATCAGAAATGTTGAAAGAATAGCGATAAAGCCTGAAACAATCAGAGAAAATCTGAGAGCAGAAATATTAAATAAAACTTTCTTTTGCAGTATTGCTGCTACAGCAGATAACAGAGCGGAAAACAACGCTAAAATATACCAATCCATAATGAATAAAATTAATTCAGAGTTCGATTTTAATTTTTAAAAAAATATTCCTTCCCGGTTCTAAACTGACTGATCCTCTGTTGGTTGAAAGATGATTAGAATATAATAAATCTGAAATATTTTCAATTCCGGCTGAAAGATTCAGACTGAAATTATAAAAGCTGATATTGCTTAAATCTGAATAGAGGTTGAATAAAATATAACCTGAGTTTGAAGTTTCACCTGCTGCGAGCCGGTCTTGCTTTGAATACATAACGGTGTTAAAATTCAATGAAATATTTTTTAAAATAATACACTTTAAGCCAATTCTTCCGTTAAAAGGCGGAATCAGAGGAAGAGCATCTTCATTATCAGTGTTTACGCCGTAAGCATATGAAGCATTTGCATAGAGAACAAAACTTTTATAAAAATTATATTCCAGTTCCGCATCAAGGCCAGTCAGTCTGGCATTTCCGATATTGGTTTTTATGAGAGCAGGTCTGTTTTCGTAGGAGCCGGGAATTTCAGCAACAAGATCGGACAAATAATCAGAGAAAAGCTCGACCGAGATATTAAGCTCTTCACTCCAGTGTTTAAGGGAAGCGGAGATAAAAAAACTTTTCTCCGGCTGTAGGTACGGATTTCCAATCCGTACCACATTCCCAAGATCAATATACTGATATCTCTCTTCCAGCGAAGGCGATCTGAACGAACCGGAAAAATTTATTGCTGCATTCAGATTATCATTTAACTTATAATTTCCCCCTGCACTAAAACTCCATGCGAGATCATTATCATTCAAAGATTCCCAAAGAACTTTCTGATTTGAAGGATTATTATTTATCACACCGTTTTTTATTACATAAGCAGGACTCAATACAGTTTCATTTGAAACATAAATCGCGTCTACTCTGCCGCTAAAATCCAGAAATATTTTATCTCTTAAAATACTTATTTCATCCTGAACAAAAATTCCAATACTTGAATAATGTGATTCAGGCAATGGTGTATCTCCGGTGATCTGCAGAGTAGAACTGACAATGTTATTATTCGAATCAAGAATATCAATCTTCTGAGTAGTTACCCTTGAAGTGAAAAGTTTTCTTTGCCAAAAATCCAAACCTCCTATGAGTTTGTTATATTTCACAGTATTAAAATCAGCCTGAAAGAAAAATCCTTTTGAATAATGTTCACCATCAGGATAAACTGAGATATTTGTAATTCTTCTTGCAGGGTTATTTCCGGAAGCAGGAACAAATGTGATTGTGTTTGGAATAACTTCCACGTCTCTGAAAATATTCTGAAAAAATAATTTTGCCGAAAGATCTGTAATGAGTCCCTCCATATAATTTTTTTCAAAAGTTATACCGTACAATTGTCTTTCCGCATTTTTATAGGTAATCTCAGCACTCGCCGGGAACAAAGGATATCCTCCCGAAATACCTGCATAAGGTGAAAAGAATCTCTGATAATCAAGGACTATATTGTTTTCGTTTCCGAACTTAATACCGGCATTCATAGAAATTCCATTATCCCTGAAGGAGCTGTTTGGAATTACTGTTCCGTTTGAAGATTTAGTGTCAGAAGCTTTACGGAAAGCTGAATAAATATTTGCATAAATATTTTTTGAATTTAAAAAAACTGAAAGCCCGGTTGAAAACATTTCATTAACAGACGAGTAATTACCTGATAAAATTCCGTTCATGGAAAAGTTTTTTGTGAACTGACCAGATTTTGTATAAATGCTTACCACACCACCTGTTCCGCCTGAACCGTAAATAGCAGAAGTTCCGCCTTTTATAATTTCAATTCTTTCAATTGAATTCAGATCGAACATAGACAGTCGTGCAGAAAGATTGTTCGAAGTTTCAATTCTGTTTCCATTTACCAGAACTACAATGTTATCTCTTCCCAAGCCTCTGATAACAATATCAGAAGCCCAGATACCGTCACGGGCAAGCTCAATTCCTGGTTCAGTACTGATCGCTTCAGGTATTGATATTGCAGGCTTGTTTTTATATTCGCTTTCAGGAACAACAGCTATTGGAAAGATAGAGTATTTTAACTGATTTTCGATCTTAGTTGAATATACTTCGATCTCAGGAGATAGAATTTCCATTTGTATTAACTTTATGTGAATATATTTCACTCCTGTATCATTAAGATTTAATTCTGATTCATATTTCTTATAACCAATTCTGCTGACAAGTATTACAAATATTTTATCACTTAAATTTTCAAAATTAAATTCACCTTTTTCATCCGAAAGAGAGGAAATATCTTTACCGGCAATTTCTACTTTTGCATTTACAACAGGTTCATTTTTATAGGTATCGGTAATTTTGCCTTTAAAGCTGAACTGACAATAAGATTCCTCGTTTATCAGAAATAAAAACAATAATACCAAGATGTAATCAGTGTATTTCATATACAAAAATGATAAATATAATCACATTGTATTATGATTTAAGTCATAGAAATGAATGATATTATACACGAAAAAGAATTTTGTAAATTCACAGATGTGTTTATTGCAGTTCGGAGAGAGCAAGATCAACCGACTTATCGAGATCCCAGGTTTTTACTTCATTCAGAAGAGAATTAAACTTATAATCAGTTAGTTTTATTTTCAGCAAATCCATTGTTCTTTTATTTTCTTCAAGACGAGATCTGGAAAATTTAAATTTAGATTTTTCATTTATCCTGTCAGCGAGAAAAAACAACTTTATAGATTTTTCATAATTTTCTTCAATAAAAAAATAATTACCAAGTCCAAGAATACTTAATATAAGTTTTAACTTTTCGGAATCATTATTGAAACTTTTCAGACAATCAGTAAATATATCCTTTGCTTTAAATCTTTCATTTTGCATTAGCGCAATTTCACCCAGCTTAATATGCGACCGGTCATAAACACCAGTATAGCCATATTCTTTTGCGAAGGACATTGCAGATTCATAATATTCAGCAGCTACTGAATATTCTTTCACAGCGAAATTTAAATTTCC
>DAIPYE010000007.1:30898-39785 GCA_036782915.1 Bacteroidota bacterium
GTAATAAGTAGTTGCGAGAGTGAACTGATCATTTATTTCCTCCAGTAAAACCAAACCTTCTTCAAAACAGATTCGCGCTTTATCAAGCTCTCCTTCCTGATAATAGATCCCGCCCTTACTGATAAGCATTTTTGCAAGAATGTCAGTATAATTTAATTCTCTGTATACTGCGATTGATTCTTCAATGAATTTCAATGCCTTCTCTGAATCACCGATCCCGGAATAATGAACAGCCATATTCCCTTTTACATTTGCTGATACATGTTTCTCATTAATGCTTTCACACAAAGCCAGACATTCTTCAAAATATTTTAATGTGTCATCGGATTTACCTTTTACCATAGAAATAAGTCCGTAAATATTTAGGCATTCTGCAGTTTTTTTAAGATTTCCCCTATCTTTAAAAAGTTTAAACGCCTCATTAAGGTAATTCTCTGCAGATTCTGTTTCTTCCAGATTTAAAGCCATAAATGCAGTATTATGTAAAATTGTTGCAATCCTGTCAGGGTCGGTTTCTGTATGGAGTGCCAGTATTTTTTTTAACGTTGAGTATGACTCATTGTAATTACCAGTTATCTCCCAGTAATTTGCTGCCTCAATGACAATATCAGCGGCTTTCTCAGGAAAATTCTCCATAGACCATTTTATGGCAGATCTTAAGTTATCCTGTTCTGCCTCCATAGTCTTTTTCCATTCAGATCTTTCTATTTTATTGTATTCAGGTTCTTCAGCTAATTTTAAATAATAATTGAAATGATTTTTATATGTGTTGTCATTCGCAACATTTTTTTCAATGCTGTACTGGCGAATTGTTTCAAGCATAAAATATCTTGCGCATCCGTTTATTTCTTTTGTAAAGACAATGGATTTATCAATCAGATTAAAAAGAAGATCCATGATCTCAGATTTACCGATCAGCTCATCCGAACAAATTTCCTGAGCTGCTTCTATTGTCCATCCCCCCCTGAAAATGGAAAGCCTCCGGAATAATGTTTTTTCGTTTTCGGATAAAAGTTCGTAGCTCCAGTCTATAAGTGCTTTAAGTGTCTGTTGTCTTGGTAATGCAGTTCTTTTTCCGCCGGTAAGTAAACGAAATCTGTCATCCAGCTTTTTGAATATCTCATCAGCAGATAAAACTTTTATCCTTACAGCTGCCAGTTCAATGGCAAGCGGTATTCCGTCAAGCTGATAGCAGATCTGAACAACCGCCGGAGCATTTTCATTGTTAATTCTGAAATCAGGATTTACCGCAACAGCTCTTTCAATGAATAATTGTACTGCTTCGAATTGTGAAAGTGCAGAAAGTGTTTCTGTTTTTTTCGGATCAGGATGTTTAAGAGACTGAACTTTAAAAATAACTTCTCCTTCACATTTCAATGCTTCCCTGCTTGTAGCAATAATTTTTAATCCGGGGCAATTCTGCAGAAGCAATTGAGCAAGATTTGAACAGTCATCAATTAAATGCTCGCAATTATCCAGAAGCAAAAGTATTTCTTTATCTTTTAAATAATTCGAAAGCATTATATATTTATCCTGCTCTGGCTGATAATTTAATCCGAAAACTTTTGCTATTGTCTGGGGAATAAGTTCAGAGTCAAATAATGGAGCGAGTTCAATTAACCAAATACCGTTCAAAAATTCATCTGAGATTTCAGCTAATGCCTGAATAGCCAGTCTTGTTTTACCGGTTCCTCCGGGTCCGATCAAAGTTACAAGTCTGTTATTATTAAGCAGATGTTTTATTTCTGATAATTCATTTTCTCTTCCGATAAAATTTGTAAGCAGTTCAGGAAGATTATTTGGTCTTCTGTCAAGAGTTTTAATAGGTGGAAATTCTGACGGAAAATCAGAATGAACTATCTGATAAAGTCTTATAGGTTCTTTCAAATCCTTTAATCTTCTTTCACCAAAGTCACGGAATTTTACTGTATTCAGAAAATCATCTGTACAGAAATTCTTTGAAAAATCTGAGATCAGGATCTGACCTCCGTTAGCTGATGACATAATTCTGTTTGTCCGGGCGAGAGTAATGTAACCGATATAATCGTCAAAATTCCATTCTGCATTACCGGAGTGAATTCCCATACTGACCTTTATCGATGAACCCTTTATGTTAAAAGCATGCAGCTCTTTCTGTGCGTCAATTGCAGCTTTAACAGCATCATCGGGATTTTGAAAAGATGAACAGAATGCATCGCCGATTGTTTTAAAAACATAACCATTGTTAATTTCGACTACATTTCTAAATATTTCATTATGCAATTCAAGCTCAGAAAAGTAATTTACATTTTCATGTGCGAGTTTTGAGCTATTCTCAATTTCCGTGAAAAGAAAAGTTACAAATCCGGTTGGAGGATTAATCAAAATTGTATGTAATATTTGTATACAAATTACAGATATTTTAAATTATAAAGAATAAATAAATTTTAATGTTCTGATTAATTATTTATTGTTTGAATTACTTCATTTTTAAAATTATATTAACCGCAAAAATTATATAAATTCAAAGAAAATCTGTTTTAAGGAAAATGAAGAAGCAGCAATTTATAAAAATATTCATTCCGGTACTTCTGATAATTATGTACTGCAGCTGCAGTAAAGAAATAAAGTACGGATCAAATAACGGAAATTATCTTACGATCAGAGGCACGAAACTTTATTATGAGGAATATGGAAAAGGAATGCCTGTAATTTTACTTCACGGAGGTTTCGGAAGTATATCGGATTTTAAAAAAATTATAGGTGGATTATCAGAAAATTACAGAGTAATAGTTCCTGATGCTCCCGGTCAGGGACGCTCGGATCATGCCGATAGTGCGATTTCATACTCTTTAATGGAAGCTTATTATTCTGCAATGATAGATCAGTTGAAACTTGACAGCGCTTATTTGATCGGGTGGAGTGACGGAGGAGTAGCTGCTCTTTTACTTGCAATAAAAAGAGGGGACAAAATTAAAAAAGTAATTGCAGCCGGCGCGAATTACCGCGCTGATGGTGTAAAGAAAGAAGTAATTGAATTTAACGAAAGCAAACTCTGCAATATAGAATGGGCTGAAATAAATAATAAAGCCTGGATAGAAAAATATAAAAATTTATCTCCGCAGAATGACTGGAAAAGATATGTAACGGAAACAAAAAATATGTGGAGTGAAACGGAATATTTCCCCAAGTCGGATCTGGGAAAGATCAACATTCCTGTTTTCATTATTTACGGCGAAAAAGATGTTATCACTACGGAACACGGGATTGAAATTCATAACTCGATCCCAAACAGTCAGTTAAAAATTTTACCTAATGCATCTCATAATGTCTTTTCGGAACAGCCGGAATTAATGATCTCAATTGCAACTGATTTTTTTAACTCAAAATGAAATTTATAAATCTTTAATAGTTTATGATTTCTTTCTAATAATGAAAATCAAATTATTTGGAAATTATTTTGTAAGAATTACGGATGATGAAAAAGAATTCAGGGAATTTTTTTCTAAAAACAGATCTGTAATTTTTTCCGAAAATATAACACTGAACCTTTCATCTTTTTTAACTGAAGATGAAACAGATAAAATAAATCATTTGCGAAAAAATACAGGCAATTTTTATAAGTTGCAAATGTACATTTTAAAAGAAAAAGAAATTATCGGCTGGTCTTTTGGAACGCAAACAGATCATGAGACATTTTATATGATAAATACAGCAATTTTTAAGGAACATCAGAACAAAGGAATTTACAAATCACTACTTCCTAAGATCCTTGATATTCTTAAAGAAAAAGGATTTCAAAAAGTCTACAGCAGACATCATGCGACAAATAATCAGGTGATAGTTCCCAAACTAAGACAGGGCTTTATAATTACATCATTCGAGATAAGCGAGATATTCGGAATTATGATCCACCTGACATATTTTTTCAATGAATACCGGAAAAAAACAATTGAATATCGTGTCGGGAAATTAAAGCCGGATTTTAAAATGAGAAACGCGCTTTCTCTGGATGATGATCAGAAAGATGAAAAGAAAGAGTAATTTTAAAACAGTTAGTGAAATTCAAAAACTGTAGTAAATTTGAAATTAAAATTAGGATTATAAAAATATTAAGTTTATAATTTGCATGACTGAAAAATCTAAAAGTAATTTATATTTTTATTCTTCGCTGATCCTTGCAATTTGGTTTTTGCTTACTTGTTATTTATGGACTTATTATATCAATATTGTGTTTTCATTTCCGGCAGGTTTTTTAAGCCTGTATCTTTTATTTAAAGGAAGAAAAACCGGTTATGAATATAATCGTTTTAAACTGGTTTCAATAATTCTCATATCGGGAATTATAATTACATTGGTTTCTTTAGTAATGATTCTTGTTATAAATTGAACCTGCTTACCTAAAAATACACACTTAAATCTGCAAGCTGAATATCATATACGTTTTCTTTATTTAAATCAACTTTTTTTAACTCTCTTCTGGCATAAAATGTGTAGTTATTTTTATGTAATCTATTTTTTTAAAATATTAATTAAGTAAACTATGGACAGAAAAATGAAACCGGAGAGTCTTATGATGTCATACGGATATAATTCCGCATTATCCGAAGGAGCAATAAAATGCCCGATTTTTCAAACTTCAACCTTTGTTTTCAAAAGTGCTGAAGAAGGAAAAGCATTTTTTGAATTAGCGTACGGGCTTCGACCGAAAAGTAAAGGAGAAAAATTAGGACTTATATACAGCAGAATAAATAATCCGGATCTGGAGATTCTTGAGAACAGGCTTACAGTCTGGGATGAAGCTGAAGAATGCGCTGTTTTTGAAAGCGGTATGGCAGCAATATCAACTGTCCTGCTGGAATTTTTAAAACCGGGTGATCTTGTTCTTATAAGCAGTCCTCTGTATGGAGGAACTGATCATTTCATCAGAAAGATCTTACCAAAATTCGGTATCAAAGTCGCTTCTTTTAAAGTTGGTCAGTCAAAAAATGATATAATAAAAATTGTAAATGATACCGGGATTTCTGAAAAGCTTTCATTTATATTTATTGAAACTCCTGCCAATCCTACAAATGATTTGATTGATATTCAATGCTGCAAAGAAATTGCGGAATATTTCTCTGATAATGAGAAAGAAATTCTGCTCGCAGTTGATAATACTTATATGGGACCTGTCTGGCAGCATCCGATAAAACACGGAGCAGATCTGGTATTATATTCGGCTACAAAATATATAGGAGGTCACAGTGATGTAATAGCCGGAGCATGTCTGGGTAGATCAGAACTTATCAAAAGAGTGAAAGGATTAAGAACCTTCCTTGGTAACATGGCAAGTCCCAATACAGGATGGCTGCTAATGAGAAGTTTGGAAACTCTTAAAGCAAGAATGGATATTCAGGCAATGAATGCAAATAAAGTTGCAGAGTTTTTAAATGGTCATCCTCTGGTTGAGAAAGTTTATTTCCCCGGCAATCTTACGGAAGATGACGGAGAACAATTTAATATTAAAAACAGGCAATGTCTTACAAACGGGGGAATGATTTCATTTGATATTAAAGGTTCTGAAAAAGAAGCATTTGAATTTTTAAATTCCCTTAAACTGATCAAACTTGCAGTCAGCTTAGGCAGCACGGAAAGTTTAGCCGAACATCCTGCAACAATGACGCACGTAGATGTAGATCCTGAACTGAGAGAAGAACTTTCCATAACCGGAAAATTGATCAGAATTTCAGTTGGAGTTGAAAACTACGAGGATATAATTTATGATATTAATCATGCACTGGAAAGCATCAATATTCATGATTTAGTTAAAGAATTCGTAAGTATCTAAGTAAAGTGTTTTAAAAACTTGCGTATTATCTTTTTAATCAGACTTTATAATAGGTGAATTGATGGAAAGACTTTTTATATCCCAAACCAATGGGCTGCTGTTGCTTTGCTTATCTGTAAAATCCCGTCATACCTCAGTTTATCAAACTATTTTAAATTTAAAATTATTTTAAATTTTACATCAAAAAAATATTTGCTTTTAAATTAACCTAAGTATTCATATTTTGGTTAAAATAATTTTTTAATTTATTCATTGTTCATGATAGCACTTCAATACGACAGCTACGGAAGCGCAGATGTTTTAAAATGGAATGAAATTGAAATTCCTGAGCCTTCTGAAAAGCAGGTTCTGATAAAGATAAAAGCTGCAAGTCTGAATCCTACAGACAGTAAAAAACGTTTGGGATTATTTTTCTCCGGCGGAGAGGATAAATTTCCCAAAAGTATGGGAATGGATTTTGCGGGAATTGTTAGTAAAACAGGAAGTGAGGTCAGTCAGTTTAAAGAAGGGGATGAAGTGCTGGGTTATATAGGATTGAAAGGAGGCAGTTTCGCTGATTATGTTTTAGCAGATGCCGCAAAAGTTTTTAAAAAGCCTGCAAAATTAAAATTCGAAGAAGCTGCAACTTTACCGATGAATGCCGGTACTGCTTTGAAAGTCACTAATAATTACATAAAGCCATCTGAAGGGAAAACAATACTAATCAACGGAGCTTCAGGCGGAATAGGATTATTCGTTCTTCAGTTTTGTAAAATTGCAGGTTCAATTGTTTCCGGAACTACAAGCGGTGAGGAAAATATTAATAAACTCAATGAGCTGGGAGCTGATGAAGTATTTGATTTTGAAAAAGAAAACATTCTTAAGAGCGGAAAAACATTTGATGCAATTCTTGATACTTCAGGTAAACTGGATTTTAATGATGCAAAATCAATACTAAATGAAAATGGTGAATTCATTACAATGGTGCCAAAAAGTGACCCAAAACTTCCCGGACAAACAGACGGGAGCAAAATGGAAATTCTTGTGAATGCTGTTCCGGGATTGAAAGAATTTACAGAGTGTGTTAGATTGGCTGAAGAGGAAAAGATAATTCCGTTAGCGGGCAAAACCTTTCCAATGTCAGATGCAATTGATGTAATTAAAAAATTTGATAACGGAGAGTTCAATGTTACCGGAAAAATAGTTTTGATAAATTAATACAATGGAAATAAATTATATCACATTCACATACAGATTATTAAACCTTTTATTTAATTACCGCGCATTTTATAAATAATTTTTTTCTCTGTAAATTGTTTCTTCAGATCTGTCCGGGGTAAAATTTCAGTCAGCTTTTTAAAATCATACCTTCAGAAATCTACATTTAACAGTAAATTAAGTTGTCATTATTTTCAGAATATTAATAGATTTGTATAAGTCAAAATTCAATAATTATTAATTCTGAAAGGTAAAAAAAATGAAAAGAAATATTTTATACCGGCAAACCTTTTTAATGCTTACAATACTTTTACTGGCAGTTATATCAGGCTGCAGCAATGATGATTTAACTCCTGTAACAGGAAGTTCAACAAGCGATGACAATCTGACTCTGAGTATAATGTCAGATGAAACAATAAACGATGCAAACGAAATCATTATCACCGAAGCAAAATGTCTGATCGGAGAGGTAGAGCTTGAAACTGAACCTTCATCAGTCAGTGTTCACTTGCCGTTAAGCCCGTTTGTAGTGAATCTTTACTCGTTTAAAGCAACGCAGTTAATTGCATCCGTTAAAATACCTGAAGGATCTTACAATAAAATTAAATTTCAGATACATAAACCTGAGGACAATGAAACTCCGCCTGATCCGGAATTTAAAACAGGTGAAAGCGGTAATCAGAGATTTTCAGTTATTGTTAAAGGTACATATAATGGGAACAGTTTTGTATTCAGGTCCAGAAAATCCGCTAATGTGGTTTTTTCACTTAACAATCCGTTAGCATTGCAGCAAACCGCAAAGAATTTAACAATGATAATAAATCCGGCTCAATGGTTTAAAAATAATAACAATATACTTGATCCGCGAATATCTTCGAACGAAAATGCAATAGATGAAAATATAAAAAATTCATTTAAAAGAGTTTTCAGAGATGATAACAGAGACGGTTTACCGGATGATAATTAATTAATTTATAGTTATTCCATTTTAAATCCGCACAGCTTATGTAAAAAATAGCTTTGCGGATTTTTACATTTCAGAGGTTGTGAATAAAGTAAATCAGGAAATAAATATTTAACATTGAATAAATTAGCTCAATAATTTAATTTGATTTCACAGATCGATTCAGAAAGACTTTCACTTTTTCTGATTTGCAAAGATGATCAGAATTTCAATAATTTAAAAAACAATATTATGCCTTTACCGAATATTTTTACAAAACAGGTAACCGATGAGGTAATACAAAGGATCAACAGGCTGAAGCCGGAATCAAAACCTCTCTGGGGAAAAATGAATTCATCGCAGATGCTGAAACATTGCGCAGTACCTTATGAAATGCTGTTTGAAAATATTCATCCGAAACCGAATGCTTTTATGAAATTCATTCTAAAAATTCTGATAAAGAATAAAGTAGTCAATGAAACTCCTTTTCCTCACAACAGCAAAACTTCTCCTCAGTTCATTATAAGTGATAAAAGAGATTTTGAATTAGAGAAAAAAAGACTTGTCGACTATCTTAACAAAACACAGCAATTAGGTGAAAATTATTTTGAGAATAAGGAATCACAATCTTTCGGAGCATTAAATAAGACTGAATGGAATAATATGTTTTATAAACATCTCGATCATCACCTGCAGCAGTTCGGGGTATAAGAAAATGTATAATTCATCAATTGTTTATTTCTCTGAATGTTTATTTAATTTAAATCATGTCTCCTAAAACCCGCAGAAATATTTCACGCATCATACCGTTTGGATTGATCTGGCTGATATTCAGCATAATATATTCACTTCAGGAAAGAGGTATTCTTGGAGATCTTAAATCATATCCTTCTACCGGTAATCCTTATAGTTTTAAAGGCAGTTTCTTCATTACCGCA
>DAIPYE010000008.1:0-859 GCA_036782915.1 Bacteroidota bacterium
GCTCTGAATGCCTTCACCAAAGATGTCAAAAAGATTGCAATTCCGACATTTGCTCTTGCAAGAGCGGGAGCATCATTTATTCCGTCACCTATCATCGCTACATTTTTATTTTCTTTCTGAAGGCCGGAAATGATTTTTTCTTTTTCGTCCGGGAGAGTTTTGAATGAGAAATTTTTTATTCCAAGTTCTCCGGCAATATTTGCGGCAATGCTTTCCTTGTCACCCGAAATCATATATAATTCTTTATCCTGCTTCTTAAGATCTTTGATAACTTCTGCGGCTTCGTCTTTAATACGGTCTTCAATTTCTATAATTCCGCTTATTTTATTGTCAATGCTGACTAAAAGATTAATGTTTGTGGAAATAAATAATTTTTCTGAAACCGGAATGTTTTTTTCCTTCATTAAATTTTCATTGCCTATAAGAATATCCTTTTCATTTACTTTTGCATATACCCCGAATCCGGATTCGCTGGAAAAGTCTTTTGTATTTCTTTCGGGAAGAATGTTATTATCAATACAGTATCTTACAATTGATTTTGCAATAGGATGATTCGATTGTTTTTCTATAGAATATACATATCTCATCAGCTCTGCTTCTGAAATTCCGTTCAGCACATAAATATTTTTTACGTGCATTTCTCCGGTAGTCAGTGTTCCTGTTTTGTCAAAGCAAATTGTATCAACTTTAACTAAATTTTCAATAGCATCGATATTGTTAAAAAGTATTCCGTTCTCAGCAGCTCTGCCGACTCCAATTACTATTGCTATCGGTGATGCAAGTCCCAGCGCGCATGGGCAGGCAATGATCAGTACTGAAACTGCAAACAATAATGAACGGTCAAATTCCGCTCCGATAA
>DAIPYE010000008.1:869-37418 GCA_036782915.1 Bacteroidota bacterium
ATGTCAGAATGGAAATAACTATTACTACAGGAACAAAAACAGCTGAAATTCTGTCGGCAAGTTTCTGGATCTTTGGTTTTGTATTTGCCGCATCCTTGACCAGTGAAATTATTTTTGAAAGCATTGTATCTTTACCGACTCTCTTCGCGTTCATTTTTACAAATCCGTTTTTCATCAATGTTCCGCTCATAAGATCATCTCCCTTCTTCTTCTCAACAGGTAAACTCTCACCTGTCATTGCGCTTTCATCTACTACACAGT
This sequence comes from Bacteroidota bacterium, assembly GCA_036782915.1. Lineage (GTDB taxonomy): Bacteria > Bacteroidota > Ignavibacteria > Tepidaquicellales > Tepidaquicellaceae > JAEUSI01. Next base: position 1,131 of record DAIPYE010000008.1, read on the forward strand.
ATCCTTCCGTAATGATTCCGTCGACCGGGATTTTGTCCCCGGTTTTTATTAATACCGTATCGTTTATTCTGACTTTCTTATATGGAACTGAGATCTCCACACCGTCCCGGATGATATTTACAAATTTTGCCTGCAGATTCTTCAACTTATTAATGGATGTCTGCGTCTTTGACTTCATTACTGCTTCAAGATAATTTCCTATCAGTATGAATGTGACTATCATAGCAGCAGTCTCAAAAAACACTTCATCTGAACCTCTGAATGCTCTTAAATTTAATCCGAATAATATATTAAATGAAAGCAAAAGACTGTATAAATAAGATGAAAGACTTCCCATAGTAATCAGGGTGTTCATATCAGGAGTCATGTTCTTAACAGATGTTATCGCGCCTGTAATGAATTTACTTCCGCACCAGAATATTACGACTGATGTAAGTATTATTAGAAGAATGAGTGAAAAGTTTTCCGGAATATTGTTAATATTTAAAAAATGAATATGCCCTCTCATACTTACTGCCATTATTATTAATGTCAGAAATACAGATGTGAATATTTTATTTTTCTGCTTTTTATGCTGTAACTCTTTCAGATTCACTGAGTCATTTTCATCATTTTCTTCTGAAGCTTCGAAACCCAGACTTTTTATTACACTAATGATCTTAACTTTACTGATCTCTGTAGGTTCATACAATACTTTACCTGCTTCTGTAGTAAAATTAATTTCAACATTTTTTATTCCGTCAAGGTTATCAAGATATGTTTTTATACTGTTGGCGCAGCCGTTACAATTCATCCCGATAATATCAAATTCAAACAGTTCTCCCGAATCATTTTTTTGATGATCTCCGGTTAATGAAACATTTAAATTATGAATTTTCTCTTCTGTGCTGCTCATTTATTTTTTATATAAAATTCTATCGGCAATTCTTACTGCTTTTTTATTTTCTTTTACATCATGAACTCTTATAATATTCGCTCCATTCACAATCCCTAATATATTTGCTGCAATTGTTCCTTCAAGCCTTTCAAATGATTTTGCGGGAAATATTTTGTCAATAAAACTTTTCCTCGATACACCAAGTAAAACCGGATGTTTAAGATCCTGAAATCTTTTTAAATTTCTCAGCAGTTCCAGATTATGGTCTAGTGATTTTCCAAATCCGATCCCTACATCTGTAATGATCTGTCTTATCCCGTGATTTCTGGCGGTTTCAACTGATTCATTCAGATATTCATAAACTTCTTCTACTACATTCTCATAAACAGGATTCAATTGCATGTCTTTCGGTGTTCCTTTAATATGCATCAGTATGCAGCTTGCATTATGCTTTGCTGTAACTTCTGCAATTTTTTTATCAAATTTAAATCCGCTTATGTCATTTACAATTGTTGCTCCTGCTTTCAATGCTTCGTCTGCTACTTCGTGTTTATATGTGTCAATTGAAACTGGAATATTTATCTTTTTTGTCAAAAGGGAGATCAGCGGAATTACCCGCTCAAGTTCTTTATCCAGTTCTACTTTTTCTGATCCCGGTCTTGTAGATTCTCCTCCGACATCTATGAAATCAGCTCCGTCCTTTTCCATTTGAACTGCATCTTCAACAGCTTTTTTTATATCTGCCTGTTTATTAAAATATTTCCCGCCGTCAGAAAATGAATCAGGTGTGATATTTAAAATACCCATTACAAATGTTCTGCTGCTCAGATCATACTCTGCTTTTCCGAATTTATATTTCAACTTACTTCTGCTCCGTCAGATATTTCACCGTCGATTGTAATTATTTTCAGTTCGCCATTAATCTTCGCCGCAAGAAGCATTCCCTCGGATTCAATGTTCATAAGCTTTGACGGTTTAAGATTGTCAACTATTACTATCAGTTTACCTGTAAGATCTTCCGGTTTGTAATATTCCGAAATTCCCGAAACGATCTGTTTTTCTTTATCTCCGACCTTCAGCTTTAATTTAAACAGCTTCTTGCTTTTTGGAACAGCTTCGCACTGTAAAACTTTTGCTACTTTTAAATTTACTTTCTTAAAATCTTCGATGCCGATTACATTTGAAATATTTTCTTTGAATTCTTTCCCTGAATCAGGTTTTGGAATTGTATTATTTTCAGTATGATTCAATTCTTCTATCTGCTTATCTTCTATCTGCGGAAACAAAATCTCGCTCTGACCTAATTCTTTACCGGCAGTTAAAACATGTTCTCCGATCCTGTCCCATTTAAAATCAGTTCTGTCCTTATTCAGAATTTTCAGAATTTTATCCGCTGTAAACGGAAGTACAGGTGAGATCAATACGGCAATCGAATGACAAATTTCAAGACACGTATTAATTACTGTTTCACATTTATCTTTATCTTCTTTAATTAATTTCCATGGCTCACTGTCATTGAAATATTTGTTTGCTGCTCTGACTGCATTCATTGTTTCTGTTAATGCATCTTTGAATTTAAAAGTATCATAAAATTCCGCAACTGTATCAGCGCTGTTTTTAAACTGATTTAAAATTTCTCCTTCACTTGAAGATCCTGCCGGTATTTTATTGTCAAATTTAGTTTTAGCACATACTATTGTTCTGTTAATAAAATTACCGAGAATAGCCGCGAGCTCACTGTTATTCTTTGTCTGAAGCTCTTTCCATGTAAATTCCGAATCTTTGTTTTCCGGAAGCAAAGAAGTTAAAGTGTAACGCACAACATCCGGATCAAACTTCTCAATAATATCTTTTACTAAAATTCCATTACCCTTGCTCTTTGAAAATTTCTCTCCCCCAATGTTCAGAAACTCATTCGCCGGAATATTATCAGGCAAAACAAAATCGCCGTGCGCCATCAGCATTGCAGGAAATATTATGGAATGAAAAACTATATTATCCTTCCCAATGAAATGAATAAGTTTTGTATCTTCATCGCACCAGTATTCCTTCCATTTATTTTCTTCCTTTCTTTCAATAAATAATTCCTTTGTAGCTGAGATATATCCAATCGGCGCTTCAAACCACACATAAATAACCTTTCCATCACATCCTTCCAGTGGAACTTTCACACCCCATTCAAGATCTCTTGTAATTGCTCTTTCATGCAAACCTGCTTTGAACCAGCCTTTACAGTAATTTATAACATTGGATTTCCATTCTTTTTTTTCAAATATCCAATTGCTTAACCTTTCCTGATAATCTCCAAGAGGAATAAAAAAGTGAGTAGTCTCTTTTTCGACAGGAGTGTCACCGGAAATTTTTGATCTGGGATTTATAAGTTCCAGAGGAGAAAGGTTGCTGCCGCAGTTTTGACATTCATCTCCCCGGGCTTCTTCATATCCGCACACCGGGCATGTCCCAATAATAAAACGATCTGCCAGAAATCTTTTTTCTTTGTTTGAGTATAACTGCTTTTCAGCTTTAAGAGTAAATAAATTTTTATTGTACATATTCAGAAAAAACTCTTTGGCAGTTTTATGGTGTATCTCAGATGATGTTCTTGAAAAAATGTCAAACTCTATTCCAATATCTTCAAATGCTTTTTTATTTGAAAAGTGATACCTGTCAATGATTTCCTGAGGAGATACTTTCTCTAAGATTGAAGCCATTTCAATTGCAGTCCCATTCTCATCAGATCCGCTTATAAATATTACATCATCATTTTTTAATTTTCTGTAACGTACATAAATATCCGGCGGCAGATAAGCTCCGGCAATATGACCGATATGAATATAACTATTGGCATAAGGAAGTGCTGCGGTTACTAAATATTTCGTTTTTTTATTCATTGTGCAATATACCCAATCTGATTATTTCTTAAAATGGATTAAATTTGCGGAGAATTGAATGCTGACTTTACTTTTTAAAAGCTTTTCATAACAAATAGACATTCCTAATTTATTAATTACGATTACTTCTTTAAATTCGTGATCATTTGTGAAATTCGTGGCAAACTTGGAATTTATTTTGAATGGAAATTAAGAGATTTGTCAATATTCTGTAATCCCGTGATATATGTATGTGTTAATTGAAGATTTCAGAAGATTGATTGTAACATTTGAGGTTGTATTTCTGAAAAAATTCAAAGAAGAATCTTGAAAATTTTCATTTCAAACCTTTTACCTCACCCCATAAGCCTCTTTTGTTTTGACGTGCATCCTTTTCCAGTTTCCTGAATTCATCTGTTTTGGAAATATTTGCAGAGTTATATACATTTGCATATCCGTCTTCAATGATCTTTGCATTCAGAAATGTCCCGTCTTCCATATATACATATCTCAAAAGCCGTCCGTATTTATCCCTGTCTTCATAATTACTTTCTTTAACAAGAGTTACCTTTTTACCCTCAGCCAGATTTCTCACATAATCAGATGCTGCATCACCTAACTTTTTAATAGTTTCTTTATCCCTTCCGGTTCTGTCCGATTCTCTCTCAAGCTTGTCAGAATCATATTTTTCCGGGGTGTCAATGCCGAGCAGCCTTACTTTTTCACCGTTAGACATTTTGAATGTATCTCCGTCGATGACCCTGGTTACAATTAAATATTCATTCTCAGTTTCAGCTTTTTCCTTTATAATGCTTTCCTTCTTTGCAGTATCGATCTTTTTTATATCACAGGAAAACAATGTAACTGCAAGCAATAAAATCAGAATTCTATTTGCAAACAATTTAAAAATTTTAAACTGATATCTATTCAATTATATCAATGATTAGTTTATTTTCTTTTGGTTTTGAATCAGAAATTTTTACTGCCCCTTTTAATCTTTTCTCTCCAGCGAAAAGTTTCTTTTCATCTTCGGCATACATTTCACAAATCAGATCTCCTTTTCTGATCTCGTTTCCGACTTTTTTATTTAATATGATCCCGGCAAGGTAGTCAACTTTATCATTTGTTTTTTTTCTGCCGCAACCAAGCTCTATAGATGCGTAACCAAAATCCATTGCTGTCATCTCGGAAATAAATCCATCCTTATCTGCAAACACATCTTTTTTGTATTTTGCTCTTTTAAGATTCGCCCAGTCCTTTACGTATTCGACATCACCGTTCTGAATTTCTACAATTTCAAGAAACTTCCTGTAAGCGCTTTTGTCCATGAGTTTCTGAACTGCAATTTTCTCACCTTCTTCAATACTTTTTGCCTTGCCCCCGAGGTAGATCATCGCCCCGGATAAAACATTATTCAGTTTATAAAGATCAGGAATAATTGCGCCGTTCATAGTTTCAATGCACTCTTCTACTTCCAGCCAGTTGCCGATCTTCTTTCCCAGCGGCTGCTCCATATCTGTAAGAACAGCAATTGCTTTTTTACCGAATTTCTTTGCAACGGTGATCAGCTTTTTTGCAAGTTCAACCGACTGATCTTTGTCAGGAAGGTTTGCGCCGTTGCCTATTTTCACATCGAGAACTAATCCGTCAGCTCCTTCAGCAAGTTTTTTACTCATGATACTTGATGTGATGAGAGGAATGCATTCAACCGTAGCAGTAACATCACGAAGCGCGTAAATCCTTTTATCTGCCGGTGCCAATTCGGAAGTTTGTCCTATCAGAACAACTCCGATCTCCGATATAATTCTTTTAAAATCTTCTATGGAATAATTTACATTAAATCCCGGAATTGATTCAAGCTTGTCCAGTGTCCCGCCGGTATGTCCAAGCCCTCTGCCTGAGATCATCGGAACTGCAATATCGCACGCTGCAACAAGCGGAGCAAGTATCAGGGATGTCTTGTCGCCAACACCACCAGTTGAATGTTTGTCAACTTTGGCTTTGTTCAGAAATCCAAGGTCAATTCTCTCGCCGCTATCTAGCATTATTTCAGTAAGAAAAAAAATTTCCTCCTCATTCATTCCGTTAAAATAAATAGCCATAAGAAATGCAGACATCTGATAATCAGTGATCTCCTCTTTTAAATATCCTTCGATAAAATATTTTATCTGATCTCCGGATAATGGAAAGTTGTTACGTTTTAATTTTATTATTTCGACTGGATTCATATTTCAAATTAGAAAAATCATTCCGTTAATTAAAGTCGAACAATCTGCTATTTGCTGAAAATACATTTTTTAAACAATTCTAAGTAAATCCATATTTTCACAAATCAGGATTTTTACAAGTTGACAATTTTATTTAAACTGATCAATTTGTTAAACATAGACACATATTCTTATGAAGTCATTACAAAACATTCCTGCTTTTAAATTTTCATTTCTTCTGATTCTGGGTATTCTGACAGGGTCTGTGCTCCATTTCAATCTTTTAATGATTACAGTTTTACTTCTGAGTTGTCTTATTATAATGTCTGTTTGCTGTAAAAACAGACAATTACTTCTGACAATTATTTCTTTTTCAGCTGTAATTCTGTTTGGAGTATTAAGATCAAATCTTGATTTTTTTTATTTTCCTGAAAATTCAGTTAAATATATACCGGATACAGGGAAAAAGTCATTTGTGAGATTTAAAGGGATCATCTCCGAAATCCCGGATTATGACAGTAACAAAATTAAACTTGTTCTGAATATCTCGGAACTGATCAGGGGGAAAGATACGATTTCAGTAAATGGTGAAATGATCGTGTCGGTATTTGAAAATATTTTTATTAAGAATAAATATCCTCAGCCTGAACTAAAAGCCGGTGATGAAATAATTGTTAAAGGAAAACTATCCGATCCTACAAGTACTCGTAATCCGGGAGAGTTTGATTATAAAAAATATTTATTCCTTCATAATATTTACAAAACTTTCAGAGTAACAGGTTATGAAAATGTTAATGTAATTTCGAACAATAATCTCAGCACTTTTTATCAGAAAATTATTTTTCCCTGTAAAATTTTTGCTCTTAAAAATATTGATAAACATATTAAAGGAGACGGTGCATCATACTTAAAAGGTCTTGTAACCGGTGAAAGAGCAGACATATCCGTGGAAATGAAGGAAGCTTTTATAAATGCGGGTGTCATGCATTTAATAGCTGTCTCCGGTTTAAATGTAGCTTACATAATTTTATCAGTCACTCTGATTTTATCTTTGTTCAGGATTCCTTTGTTGCCCAGAACTGTAATAACAATTATTCTTTTGATATTCTATTGTATATTTACGGGAAGTCCGCCTTCAATTGTCCGTGCTACCATAATGGGAATTCTGTTTCTTATATCATCTTTATCAGAGAGGCAGATAAATTTTTATAATACTATTGGAATTGCGGCAATGATTATTCTTATAATTGATTCTAAACAATTATTTGATCCCGGATTCATTCTTTCTTTCAGCGCAGTGATCTCAATGGTGTTCATTTATAATTTACTTGAAAAACTATTTTTACATAAGTTCACTGAAATAAATTTCAAAGGGAAGAAAGCAGTTATGATGATGTCAGTTCTATTCTTTACTACACTCGCAGCGCAATTAGGAACGCTTCCTGTCACTGCGAATTACTTCGGTAAAGTTTCTTTTGTTTCGTTAATTGCAAATGTAGCAGTTGTCCCGCTTGCAAATCTGTCACTGGCTATCGGATTCTTTCAGATCCTGACAGGTATTTTTTCAGATTATCTTTCTTCGGTAATTGCAGAAGCCAATAATATACTTATCTCTTCTCAATTGTATTTTATAAAACTATGTGCTTCAGTTAAATTCGCTTACATTAATATTCAGAGCTTCAGCTTTTCAAAGTTCTTGCTTTACTACAATATTCTTCTTCTTTTAATTACAATAAAAAATTTTAGAGAGGTATTTAGAAATCTGGTCTTTATATTACTGGGAGTTTCAGTTTATTATCTTCTCAATTTTAATTTTAAAGATCCTCTGAGAATTACTTTTCTGGATTTAGGGCAGGGGGATTGCGCATTAATTCAGACAACGGATAATAAAGTGATACTTGTTGACTGCGGTTTGATAAATGACTCTTTTAACAGCGGTGAAAGAACAATTGATCCATTCCTGAAGCGTAACGGAATTCAAAAGATCGATCTGCTTATAATCACACATCTACACAGTGATCATATCGGCGGGATGAATCATCTTTTGCAGAATTACAAAATTGACAAAATTATTGAAAGCGGACAGAGATCAGAATCCGAATTCACTTTTAAAATGGACAGTCTTATTCAAAATAAAAATATTTCCCGTGAAATTGTAAGATCCGGTGATCTGATAGACGGTATAAAGGATCTGCGTCTGTATTTTCTTTTTCCAAATAAAAAATTTGTCAACAGCTCCGGAATAACTTTAGACAATAATCTGAACAATGGCTCAGTTGTTTTCATTTTGAAATACAAGGAATGTGAAGTATTTTTTTCCGGCGATATAGAAAAGGAAGTTGAAAAATTTTTGTACGAAACCTACGGTGATTTTCTGAAAACAGATATTCTTAAAGTTGCGCATCATGGAAGTATAACATCGACTTCAATTCCTTTTATAATCAAAAACAAACCTGAGACTGCAGTTATATCTTGCGGAATGTTCAACAAATTCAATCATCCTTCTGAAATTATTCTAAGCAGATTAAAAAATATCGGCGCGGAAATATACAGGACTGATACCGATAATGCTGTTATTATTGAAACTGACGGTTATGAAAAAAGAATTATTGACTGGAAATAAATCCGGACAATTATCCGGAAAACAAAAAGCAAATACGAACTGGTTCGAGATCAGTTAAACTTCACTGTGACAGAATATATTCTTTCGTTTTTGGAAGCCAGGAAATTGACTTCGTCTGAATTACTGTCATAATTTATATCTCCGATCATGTCATAAGATTTCCCTGTCGATCCGTTATCAATAAAAATTTCTTTTTTAATTTTGTCTCCTTCAAGTTTAATTCCGCCGATATAAAACATTATGTCGTTCTTTGAAAACATTAAAGCAGAGATCTGAAGATAATCATTAACTCCTTTTACGGCTGTCACGGGAAAGGGAAGCATCTTATTGTTCAGGTAAACTCTGTCACTGAATGTTTCATTATTGATAACTTCTTCCCCGACAAAAGCATAATTGTTCTTCGAATCAAATTTAAGAACTGATGAATTCTTTCCCACAGTCTGATAGATCAGATAGTCAAAACTACCTATCAGATTATTTCCGATAAATAGTTTTGTATTATTCTTTTTCTTAAATGTCTCATCTTCATAATTCTGTCCAATGTAATAAATTTCATTATTTGCAGTATATCCGTATTCATAGATCATGTCAAATTTTTCATTACTGAGAATAATGTTTGTAATGCCGTTACTTTCTATTAAAAGATATTCCTTCTTATTCAGATCTGCAATTCCGGAATAGAGCATTTTTCCCTCCGGACCATATTTTATCGTGCCTAGATTATATCCCAGTTCCTGGGCTAAATTATTTTTCACTAGATATGATTTTGTAAAATATTCATCATAAGTTTCTACAGAAGGATTAGTCTTATCGGCAGGAATTATAACTTCATCCATTCCGGTATAAGTTATACTGCCGTCACTTCCGATCTTCAAATCTGATATCCAGCCTGTAAAAATTACCGGATCACCTGTATTTGCATTCTGTGCATTTTGTTTTTCATTGCCTTTGACCAGATAGTAGTTGCTTCTGTTTTCACTGACGGAATCAGAACAGGAATAAATCGGTTCATTATCAGAATTAAATTTAACAGGAGGATATACAGTCTGAAAAGTTTCATAAACTTTATTTCCCGATATAACAACTTCATCACCGGTCTGTTCATAAAATCTTCCTTTCTTTTTGGCAATATAGCTTAACTCATTATTTCTGTTCTTTGTTAAACTTACATCATTTATATCACTGAAATCTGTTTTAATTTCTTTGGACTCATACACAAGGGATGCTTTTCCGTTTTTTACTGCAATGAAACATCTTTCTCCGTTTTCATCTTTGTAAAAATCATCTTCACTGTATCCATCTGCATCACCTTCTTTTTGAGAATTCTCATTGAACTTATAAACAGCCCTCACAAATTCATAATCATCTGACTGTTTTAAACCTTTGTCAATACTGTATTTCCCGATTCTGTATTTATCATTGGTTTTGAAAATAAAAACAAATTCATTGTTCTTATTTACAAAAGATGAATAACTTTCGATGTAGTTATAGTTTAATTTTTCTATTCCGTTCACAAGTAAAAAATTATTGTCGATTCCGTAATCACTGCTGTAATCTCCGGCTACTATAAATGTATTTCCTTTAGAATCGGATCTTTTGTCATAGATACTTATGAAATCATATTTTTTGGAAACAGAGTTATTGTTTATCAGAAATGATTTTTTATTTATATCATCAAAATATAAATAACAATATTTCCCGCTGGCTTTATCATAATAAAATGAATAGACATCAGGTTCGCCTTTGTATTTTAAAGTAAAAAGCTCTTTTTCGTTAACTGTCTGGGAAGCTGCATAATTTTGATAGAATATTACGGAAATAAAAAGAATAGTAAAAATTAAAGTATTTTTTTTCAGCATTTATTTGAATTTGGTTAGTGCAAAATTAACTTTTTAACTGTATATAAGAAAGATTTAAATAAAATTTAACGGAAATTTGTGATAAATCATAAATCAGATAGGAGTTTATTAAGGATACAAAGTTGAAATTAGTTTTCAATATCATTTAAGGAATGTAAATTTCCTATGCAATAATCACATAATTTTTATGTGTATTTTTGAAATCGTATTTTTAATATTGATGTAATTCAAACAATACTAATAAAAAGAAATGGCAGATTTAAATATTGACTTTACCTGTGTGGATAGATTTTTGAAATATGTAAAAATTGACACACAGTCTGATCCCGGTTCAGAAACTTTTCCATCAACAGAAAAACAGAAAGATCTGGCGCTTGTGCTAGCTGAAGAGCTTCAGGAGATCGGTGTAAAAGATATTGAGTTCGATAAGTTCGGATATGTCTATGCAACTATTCCGTCCAATACAAACAAACGTGTTCCTGTACTCTGTTTTTGTTCTCACATGGATACATCGCCGGATGCTCCCGGAAATAATGTCAATCCGCAGATAATTAAAAATTATCAGGGCGGAGATATTGTACTTCCGAATGACAATTCACAGATAATTAAAGTTGCAGATAACCCGCAGTTAAAATCACAGATAGGTAATGATATAATCACAACTGACGGAACAACTCTTCTCGGTGCAGATGACAAAGCTGGCGTTGCTGAAATTATGGATGCTGTAAAATATCTGACAGATCATCCTGAGATCAAACACGGCAAGATCAGGATTTTATTTACACCCGATGAAGAAGTCGGTCATGGTGTGGATCATGTAGATATGAAAAAACTCGGAGCTGAGATCGGATATACTATGGATGGTTCAGATCTTGGCAGCGTCGAGAATGAAACATTTTCTGCTGATGCTGTGACAATAAAAATACAGGGAGTAAATATTCATCCCGGATTTGCAAAAGATCAGATGGAAAATTCCATAAAAATTGTATCGGAAATAATCAGCGCTTTGCCGAAAGATTCACTTTCTCCGGAGACAACAGAAGACAGGGAAGGATTCATTCATCCTGTTTCGGTAAGAGCGGAAGTTGACAGCTCGGTTATAAAATTTATTATAAGAGATTTCACAGTTGAAGGACTTGAAGAAAAAGAAAATTTACTCAGAAAGATTACGGATGATACTTTAAAGAAATATGAAAGATCCGGATATGAATTTATAGTAGAAGAATCTTACCGGAATATGAAATACATTCTTGATAAAGATCCAAAGATAATTGAATATGCTCTTGAAGCTGTGAAAAGATCGGGAGTTGAACCTAAGCTCAATTCAATCAGAGGCGGAACAGACGGTTCCAGGCTTTCGTTTATGGGGCTTCCGTGTCCGAACATATTTGCAGGTGGTCATGCATTTCATTCAAAACGAGAATGGATATCAGTACAGGATATGCAAAAGGCAGTTGAGACGATAGTAAATCTCTGCATTATCTGGGAAGAAAAAAGTTAAATATTATATTAAATGAATCCTTTCAATATTAATCCCGACATTTCAATTGCTGAAACTCTGCCTGCAGAATTTTATAAAGATGATAAATATTTTGAAATGTCTAAAGAAAAGATATTTGCAAAAAGCTGGCAGTTCGTTTGTGATACAGATGCGGTTAAAGTTTCGGGTCAGATCTTTCCTTTTACAGTGCTTGAAAATTATCTCAATGAACCGATGATATTAACAAGAGATAAAAGCGACAGGCTTCATTGCCTTTCGAATGTTTGCACTCACCGCGGAAATATTTTAGTCGAGGGAAATTGTATTGAAAAGAATATTACATGCAGGTATCACGGAAGAAGGTTTGATCTTAATGGAAAATTTCTTTCAATGCCGGAGTTCGGTGAAGTGAAAAATTTCCCTACAGTAAAAGACAACCTGCCTGAAATTCCATTTGAAACATGGGGAAAATTTCTTTTTGCTTCTTTAAAACCTTTAGCCGGTCTTCAGAAATTTTGCGGAGAAATGTTTTCCCGGATGTCATGGCTGCCTTTGAATGAATTTATTTTTGAACCTTCTCTTTCACGGGACTATCTTGTAAAAGCACACTGGGCTTTGTATTGCGAGAATTATTTGGAAGGATTTCATATTCCTTACGTTCATAATTCATTGAATGAAACTCTTGATTATTCAGGTTATAAGACAGAATTATTTCAGTTTTCAAATCTTCAGACAGGAATCGGAAGGAGCGGGGAAAACTGTTTTGTGCTGCCGGAAGATTCTCCGGATTATGGTCAAAATATATCGGCATATTATTACTGGATATTTCCAAATCTGATGTTCAATTATTATCCATGGGGACTTTCCGTAAATATTGTCAAACCATTGAAAAAAGATCTGTCAAAAATTACTTATCTTACTTATGTTTTTGATGAATCAAAATTGGAAAGCGGTGCCGGAGCGGGACTTGATAAAGTTGAAAGAGAAGATGAAGCAATTGTCGAGAATGTTCAAAAAGGAATTAACTCCAGAAATTATGACAGGGGACGTTATTCTGTAAAAAGAGAAACAGGGACGCATCATTTTCACAGACTTATTTCTGAATTCATGAATGGGTGAAATTAATCCGATGCTGATTAAGAATTTACAGATCAGAAAAATGTAATTTAAACTTGAATATTTTGAGCAAGTCTATACATCTTGTGGTTATACAGTTTTTTCTATTGATCTACTTATTTTCTTCAGGCTGCATCTTCCCTTCAAATAAGATCCTATTATTCTTAGAATTATTCGCAATTATTTTTGGAATTTGGGCTATGTATGAATTTAAATTCAGATTCAATATAACTCCTGATTTAAAAGAGAATTCAAAATTAATGAGATACGGACCTTATAAATTTGTCAGACATCCAATGTATTCAGCTTTGATTATCATGACATTGGCACTTGTAATAAATGATTTTACATTTTTCAGGATAGGTGCGTGGATATTTCTTGTCTTAGTTCTAAATTACAAATCAAACATTGAAGAAAAATATTTGAATGATAAATTTACAGAATATTCTGACTATAAATTAAAAACAAAGAAACTTGTGCCGTATATATTTTGAAAATTATAATATTGCGACTTTATTGATATTCATGCGTCTAATTATAAAATATATATTTTAAAGTAACATTTTCAATAAAATGTGTCAGGACACAGATAAATTTCTAGAATTACTGAAACCGCAATACAGCGATGCATTGAAGTACTGCAAGGCATTGTGCTCAAGGACATCAATAGATGATGCTGAAGATGTTTTACAGCAATCACTTTTGAAAGGTTATGAGAATTTCAGGAAATTAAATGACGTTACAAAATTCCGTTCATGGTTCTTTAAAATAATAACACGGGAATTCTATGATTCTGTCAGAAAAAATTTCTGGAAAAAATTTATTCCGCTGGATAATTATCCCGGCATACATCAGATCCCGGAAGTGTTTGACAGAAATGAGACTGATGAAGATAAGATCCTATTAAACAAAGCTTTATCAGTTTTATCAAAAAAAGAAAGAGCGGCCATTCTTCTGTTTGAGATCGGAGAATTTTCAATAGAAGAAATAAAGGATATACAGAATGAGAAAAGCAGCTCGGCAATTAAATCACGGCTAAGCCGGTCAAGAACTAAAATGAAGGAGTTCATAGAGAATTATGAAACTTCAAATCACAAACAATCACTTAAAAGTTCAGTTATTTTAGGAGACATAAAAAATGAAACAAACAGGCTCATCGCAGAGATCGAAAGAAAGTAAATTAAACAAATATTTCGATAAAATAAGAAATGAGAATTATGATGATACTTTTTCTGAAACCGGAAAGTGGCTCAGCTCAATTAACAAAATTCAATCAACTAAAAACTCTGAAAGGAAATTAGATAAAATGAAAAATTATTTTTCATCACACAAATTAAAACTGGCATATTCATTCTTAATACTTGCCTTTTTGGTGGCAGCCTGTAATTATCCTGTAACTCAGGAGGAAACAATCGGAGATGTTCTGACCTGGACAGTAGACAAGGAAAATAAAGATGCTGTTAACAGAATTAATGATTTAAACTGGGTAAAAAACGGACAGTTTAATTTTAACGAAAATAATGTCAATGGAAAATCTGTGCTTGAGTACAGTGTTGTATTAACAAATTCTGAAATTGGAAATCTGAAAGAATATCAGAAACAACTGGAAAGTATTCCGGGAATTGCTACTGTAAATGTGACTCCTCTGAATGAATCAGTTACAAGGCCGGTTTATTCTGCAGCTCTGAACAAAATATTCAAGATCGATATTAATGCTACAAATATGAGTGACAAAGAACTTGAAAAAGAGATAACTGATCAACTTAAAAAAGCGGGAATAGAAGCATCAACAATTGATTTTAAAAAGACTCCGGAAGGAAACAGAATTGTGAAAATTAATATGTCAGAAGAGGGTATGCAAAAGGATGGTGGATTTGATGTGACAATAAAGGACGGAGATAAAATTGAAAGATTAAAAGAGGTCCGTAAAACCGGCGGAGATGGGGAGAGATTCAAAGGAAAATCCGATCAGGAAATAAAGGAAATGGTAAAAGCTGACTTTAAAGATGCGGAATTGAAAGATGATCAGATAGAGATCGTAAGAGACGGAGATAAAGTAATTGTGAAAATTAAAAAAGAGAATGAAATTAAAAAAGGAAAACTGGAAATAGAAGATATTCAGAAGTAATCAGAGCAGTTTGATATAGTCAGATCATATAAAAAACCATATTGAAAAATCCCTTTAGAAAATTCTGAAGGGATTTTGTTTTTAAAATGAATCAGAGAAACTGTAATTATATGAACCGGATTTTATTTCGCTTTGTATATTGAAGTTACAGTAGATTGTAATCCACCTCTTACAGTGAATTCACCTTTTACTTCAATCCAGTTCGGCTTTAACACATTAACAAGATCATCTAAAATTCGGTTAATTACATTTTCATAAAAAATTCCTTCGTTTCGGAAAGACTGCATGTAATATTTCAGAGATCTGAGCTCAACACACTTCTTTTTTGCAATATAGGAAATTGTAATTACGCCAAAATCCGGCTGACCGGTCTTGGGGCAAACAGAAGTGAATTCATTTACCTGATGAACGATCAGATAATCCCTGTCGGGAAAAGAATTATCAAAAACTTCCAGCAGCTTAATTTTATCAGGATTTGTTTTAATGGGATTGATTTTTTTCATATATCAATTTATTCAAAGGATTTTCAAAATTAAAGTTAGAATTATTTATATCTGAATTATTATATCCGTATTTATTAAATTGCAGTTAAATCATAACAAATCAAATTAATGCCGTTAACTAATTCAACTCAGAAAAGAATTTTAATTACAGGTGCAGCAGGTTTTTTAGGCTCACATCTCAGCGACAGATTTATAAAGGAAGGATATAATGTGATCGGGATGGATAATCTGATCACCGGCTCGATGAGTAACATTGAACATTTATTTCCTCTGAAGGAATTTGAATTTTATTTTCATGATGTTACCAAGTTTGTGCACGTTCCCGGTAAACTTGATTACATACTTCACTTTGCATCACCGGCGAGTCCGATAGATTATTTGAAAATTCCGATTCAGACATTAAAGGTCGGCTCACTCGGTACTCACAACCTGCTTGGTCTTGCAAAAGAAAAGAAAGCAAGATTTCTCATTGCATCTACTTCTGAAATTTACGGAGACCCGACAGTTCATCCTCAAAATGAAGAATACTGGGGAAATGTAAATCCGATCGGTCCGCGCGGAGTCTATGACGAAGCAAAAAGATTTCAGGAAGCTATCACAATGGCTTATCATACTTATCACGGGCTTGAAACCCGGATAGTAAGAATATTCAACACATACGGACCGAGAATGAGACTCAATGACGGCAGAGCTCTTCCGGCGTTCTTCGGACAGGCAATAAGAGGTGAAGATATTACAGTTTTCGGAGATGGTAATCAGACACGATCTTTTTGTTATGTAGATGATCTTGTGGAAGGAATATACAGATTACTGTTAAGTGATTACGCTTATCCTGTTAATATCGGAAATCCTGATGAGATCACCATTAAGGAATTTGCAGAGGAAATTATAAAACTTACCGGTACAAATCAGAAAATTATATACAAAGATCTTCCGACAGACGATCCGAAACAAAGACAACCGGATATTACTAAAGCTAAAGAGTTGCTTGGATGGCAGCCGAAAGTTGACCGGGCTGAAGGTTTAAAAATAACTTATGAGTTTTTTAAGAATGTACTTGCAAAGGCAGGAAAAAAGTAATAAAGTTTAAATCAAAGAACATTCTGTTTTCATAAAATAAAAAAAGTAATTCAATAATTTGAATTACTTTTTTTATAATGCCTTAAGAATTAAATTTATTTCTAAAAAATAAAATCCTTTTCTATATTTTTAAACAATTCCGCTTTTAAATCCTTTTCGGAAACAACGGGTTTTTCTACACGCCAGTCAATTTTCAGATCCGGATCATTATATAAAATAGCACGCTCATCTTTTTTACTGTAAAATTCTGTGCATTTATACAAAAAAATTGCTACATCAGTCAGAACCGAAAATCCGTGAGCAAAACCAGGAGGGATCCATATTTGTTTGTGATTTTCACCTGAAAGCAAAACTGAAAAATGCTTTCCGTATGTCGGGGATCCGAACCTGATATCCACTGCAGTATCTATTACAGCTCCGGTAATAACCTGACAAAGTTTGCCTTGGGCATTGCTGCCGATCTGATAGTGTAAACCTCTTACAGTACCTTTTTGAGATTTTGAAATATTATCCTGAACAAAATTAAAATTTAATCCGGAACTTTCATATTTCATTTTATTATATGATTCAAAAAAATATCCTCTGCTGTCTTCAAAGAAATCCGGCTCGATCACAAGAACTCCATCGAGTTCAGTTTTTAGTACATTCATTTAATGATATTATTTAATGATCTCTTAATATTTTTTCCAGGTAAGTTCGATAGTACGATTTTGGCATTTTGGAAATTATACTTTCAAATTTCTTTTTATCTATGAAACCTTTATTGAATGCAATTTCTTCAAGGCATGCCACTTTCAGACCTTGTCTGTCTTCTATAACACCGAAAAAATTTGAAGCCTGCAGAAGAGATTCCGGAGTTCCTGTGTCAAGCCACGCAACGCCTCTGCCTATTTTTTCAACATTCAGTTTCCCTTTTTTCAGATAAACATTATTTACATCTGTTATTTCAAGTTCGCCTCTGGCGGACGGCTTTATATTTTTTGAAATGGAGACCACTTCATTGTCAAAGACATACAGGCCCGGAACAGCAAAGTTGGATTTTGGATCGGCGGGCTTTTCTTCTATTGAAAGCGCTTTTCCTTTTTCATCAAATTCAACAATTCCATATCTTTCCGGATCATTCACCCTGTAGCCAAAAATAGTAGCACCGTCATTTCTTTCAATAGCCTTATAAATAAAATCAAGATTACCGTAAAATATATTATCACCAAGAATAAGTGTCACTCCGTCATTGCCGATAAATTTTTCTCCAATTATAAATGATTCAGCAATTCCGTTTGGAGCAGTTTGAAGGGCATATTCAATTTTAATTCCGTAATCAGCTCCGTCTTCAAATAATTTCTGATACAACGGAATAGTTTCTTCGTTAGAAATTATAAGTACCTCTGTAATATTTGACATCATTAAAATAGATAGAGGGTAGTAAATTAACGGCTTATCGTAAATAAGTGTCAGTTGTTTGCTGTAAACTTTTGAAACAGGATAAAGACGGGATCCGGCTCCTCCGGCTAATATGATACCTTTCAAAATTTTTAAATTAATTTAAATGAATGAAATCAGTTGCCAATTTAGGAAAGCAAAATGCAAATTTAAAGTTACTAAATCTTTTTCAAGGATTTATTTTATTGTATTTTAAAATATTCCTTTATCCCGGATAAAATACTCTGTATGGCAAACGAAGCAAGTATCATTCCCATAATTTTACTGATCACCAGAATTCCGGAAGCACCGATCCTGTTCTGAATTTTTCGGGCAGCGAGCAAAAATATATAAGTTACAAATAAAACCATTAATACATTTAAAGTAGTGAAAATCTGATCAGTAATTGAATAGACATTATTGTCAGTAAGTATTACAACTCCCATAATTGCAGCAGGTGAAGCAATTGCGGGGATTGCAATTGGAAATATAGTTACATTTTGCTGGTCATTTATCATCTTTTTTTCATTCTCAGGTTTTCCGTCTCCGAATATCATTGTCAGTGAAAACAAAAATAATATTATTCCGCCGGAAATCTGGAAAGCTGAAAGTGAAATTTCCATATTGTCCATTATAATCTGACCTACTGCAATAAAAAATATTAAGATAAGCGCAGCAAAAAATACAGCTTTCAACGCGATAGATTTTTTTGTTTTGTCGTCAAATTTATTTGTTGCTTCCAGGAAAACCGGTATGGAACCCAAAGGATCAATTACGGCAAATAAAAATATGAAAGTCTGAATGAATTCCAGCATATTAGAATTTAAGGAATTAATAATTCAATAAAAAAATTCCTGTGAAATTAGAAACATAGAAATCAATTTTCTATATAAAAATTATTAAAAGGAAATTAAATAATTCTGAAATTTAAATTTCCGGTAAAATTTAGTAAGTATTATATAGTTATTTAATAAACTAAATTTAAATAAAATTATGAAAAAACTCCTTGCAGTAGTATTATTGGTTTTAGCCAGTTCAGCATTTTTAAATGCTAAAGAAGACGGTTCGAAGAGATCATTTACCAAAAAAGAAATTGTAAGGCTTGCAGATGCATACATTAAGAATAATGTATCAGTTAATAATCCTGTTATTACCGATATAGACAAAGACGGTGATTTCGATATTCTTGATTTCACAAATAAAGGCAATGTTATCTATTATAAAAACAAAGGATCATTAGAAAACCCTTTTTTCATTTTAGAGAATAAAAAATTTGATAATTATGAAATGAATTCATTTCTTCCGAACGGTATTCCGATACCTGTATTTTTTGCTGACAGAGACGGAGACGGGGATTCAGATATGTTTGGAATTGTAAAATCAAATTCAGAATACAAAGCAGCTTATGCAGAGAATGCATTTGACATCAGTGACGGAACGCTAATAACGATAATCTTAGTGCTTGTAATTATTGTACTTGTGATTGCCATTGTTTAGAAATTGTAGATACAGAATTTATTAAAATTAGAAGCTTTTTTTGTAGTTTTGTATCCGGTTAACAATCTTGAAATTTAAAATTCAATTGAATTTGCGGATGTAATTCAGTGGTAGAATGCCACCTTCCCAAGGTGGACGTCGCGGGTTCGAGCCCCGTCTTCCGCTCAGTCTAAAAAATGTTTGAATAAAGATAACAGCAAAATAAAATTCATAATAGATTTCGACAGTACGTTCATAAGGCTTGAAGCGCTGGACGAACTTTGTCAGATCTCTTTAAAAAAGAATCCCGATAAAAATAAAGTTCTTAAAGAGTTTGAAAATCTTACTCAGCTGGGAATGGAAGGCAGAATTTCCTTTCGGGACTCCCTTGTTAAAAGAATTGAACTGCTTAATTCTGACAAATCTCAGATCAATGAACTTGTAAAAAAGCTGCACGGAAAAATTTCCAAATCAGTTCACAGGAATAAAAATTTTTTCAAAAGGAACGGTGAAAATATTTTTATAATTTCCGGAGGATTTAAGGAAATAATCTGTCCCATTGTAAGTAAGTTCTATATTCCCGAAAAAAATGTTTTTGCAAATACATTCGAGTTTGATTCAAAAGGAAGGATAACCGGATTTGACAAAAAAAATCTCCTGAGCCAGGATAACGGTAAGATCAAACAGCTGAAGAAACTTGGATTAAAGGGCGAATTATATGTCATCGGTGACGGCTATACAGATTATGAATTAAAAAAAGAGGGCATTGCTCATAAGTTTTTTGCATTCACAGAAAATATAGAAAGAGAGATTGTTACCGAAAATGCTGACCATATTACTCCAAACATGGATGAATTTTTATTTTTAAATAAACTACCTATGTCAATTTCATATCCAAAAAACAGAATTAAAGTACTTCTACTTGAAAATATTCATCCGGATGCGCTTGGAATTTTCAGAGAAGAGGGCTATCAGGTGGAAACTTTAGCAAAAAGTTTAAATGAAGATGAATTAACTCAAAAGATAAAAGATGTTTCAATATTAGGTATAAGATCAAAAACACATGTCAGCCGTGATGTTTTAAAAAATGCAAACCGTTTGATTTCAATCGGCGCTTTTTGCATTGGAACAAATCAGATAGATCTGAATGCGTCACTGGAAAAAGGAATAGCGGTTTTTAATGCACCGTTCAGTAATACCAGAAGCGTTGTTGAGCTGGCACTTGCGGAAATTATTATTCTAATGAGAAACATTTTTGATAAAAGTAATTCTCTGCATAAAGGTGTCTGGGATAAATCCGCAGCCGGCAGCTTTGAGATCAGAGGAAAAAAAATCGGCATTATCGGTTACGGAAAGATCGGATCACAGCTCTCAGTACTTGCAGAAGATCTCGGGATGGAAGTTTATTATTTTGATACACTGGATAAGCTTGCTCTCGGGAATGCGAAAAAATGCAATACACTTTCCGAATTACTGAAAAAATCCGATATTATCACTCTTCATATTGACGGAAATAAAAGTAATTCTGATTTTATTTCGGCAAAGGAATTTAAGCAAATGAAGAACGGAGTTATTTTTCTTAATCTAAGCAGGGGACACGTAGTTGATATAGAAGCTCTAGCCGGAAATATCAGAAGCGGTAAGATCAAAGGCGCGTCTGTAGATGTTTATCCATATGAACCGCTTGGTAATGATGAAAAATTTATTTCGGAACTTCAGAATTTGCCGAATGTAATTCTTACCCCTCATATCGGCGGCAGCACGGAAGAAGCTCAAAGGAATATAGGAAATTTTGTACCGTCAAAGATCATTGATTTTATAAACAGCGGAAATACTTTTTACAGCTGTAACTTTCCTGAGATACAGCTTCCGCAATTTCAGAATGCGCACCGTCTTATACATATTCACGAAAATGTGCCGGGTATACTGGCTCAAATCAACAATACACTTGCCGGTCATAACATTAATATTATCGGACAGTATCTGAAAACAAATGAACTGGTGGGATATGTGATCACTGATATAAGTAAGAAATATGATCCAAAAGTAATAAACGATCTTAAAAAAATTCCACATACAATTAAATTCAGAGTTTTATATTAAATGGAAAAAATATTTTTTACACCCGGACCTACTGAACTTTTCCCTGATGTTAAAAATTACATTCAGGAAGCGATAGTTAATAATGTCTGCTCGATCAATCACAGGAGTAAAGAGTTCATGGATATTTACAGATTTACCGTTGACTCTTTAAAAACACTTTTAAATATTCCGGAAGATCACAGTATATTTTTCCTGAGTTCTGCAACTGAATGTATGGACAGAATTATTCAGAATTGTGTCGAGAAACATTCTCTGCATTTTGTTAACGGAGCGTTTGCTGAAAGATTTTATAAGACAGCTCTTGAACTGGAGAAAAAAGCAGAGAAGATTGAATCAGATTACGGAATGAGTTTTGATTTTGAAAATATTCCTGCAGAGAAAACACCTGAGCTGATATGCATTACTCAGAATGAAACAAGTACTGGAGTCGCAATTAATACAGAAAATATTTATGATCTGAAAAGGAAATTTCCTGATGCTCTGATTGCAGTTGATATCGTCACATCAGCCCCGTATGTAAAACTGGATTATACAAAAATTGACTGCGCATTTTTCTCTGTTCAAAAAGGTTTCGGACTTCCCGCTGGGCTGGGAGTTTTAATTGTAAATGAAAATTGTATCCGGAAGGCAGAGCAATTAAAAAGTAAGAATATAAATACAGGAAGTTACCATAATTTCATTTCACTCTATGAAAATGCGGTTAAATATCAGACTACTGAAACTCCAAATGTACTGGCAATTTTTTTACTTGGAAAGGTCTGTGAAAAGTTAAACAAGTATGGTGTTGAGAAAATGAGAAATGAAACTGATGAAAAAGCTGATCTTCTGTATGATTTTTTTGACGGACACGATTTATACAAACCTTTTGTAAAAAATAAAACCGACCGATCTAGAACCATAGTAAATATTGTCACAGGGGATAAACAGTCCGAAGTGAAAAAAAGTCTTTCTGATATTGGTATTCTGGCAGGTTCAGGCTACGGAAAATTAAAAGATTCACAGATAAGAATTGCAAATTTTCCCATGCATCAGATGACTGATGTATGCAGGATAATTGAAGCATTGAAGTAAGTTTTAACTTCTTAATAAATAACTTTTATAAATATAAAAATTACAATTATGAAAACAATAATTTTAGTTTTATTTATTCTGTTCAGTGCTGATATGACTTTTTGTCAGAGTACGAAATGGGCTACAGTAGATTATCATTATTCAAAAGGTCCAGTCTCGCCGGAATATCAGTACAGTTACAATATTATAATCAGCAAAGATGGTTCCGGAACATTGATTTATGATAAAGCAGGAAAAAGAGATGAATATAATTTCAGAGTGGGTAAAAAGAACATGAAGAAACTTAATAAATCCCTCAGAAACAGTCAGGTGTTTGAAGTTAATCAGGATTCTCTGAAGTCAAACTCCGAAATGATCGGAGGTCCGGAAAGAAATGTGACAGTCACAATGTGGCAGAATCCTGATCTGGATCAGAAGCCGCAGATTATTACAGTTCCGAATTCATTGAAGGATGAGTACAGAGCGGATTTTGAAAATTTATTTAATACGATTGAAAAACTTGTTCCTTATTCTATTTATGAAAAAATTAATTATTAAACTTTATATGTTCCGGTTCATGTCCGATGACTTCTCTTAAAAATGAAGTAAAACGGTTTAATATACTTAAGATAAGCTGTTTGTATATTTGTACTTTTTATATTTCTCCGGTTTATGTTTCATCAGAATATTCAGATTTATATTCTTCTGAATTAATTGTTCAGCAATATCCTGATAATGTCCCAACCGAAATAACAGTTATCGGAACTGTTCACTACGAAACCCGCGGTTTAATTTCAGATACGCTGTTGTCAATATTTTTAAAAATTAAACCCGATGTGATTTTATTTGAATCTGACAGTACTTATTTCTCTTCTGAAAATGAAATCGAAGATGATATAAAAGATGAATTTCTTGAGACCAAAGCAATTACAAAATATAAAGAAAGCAATTCTTTAAAATTAATTCCTTATGATATTCCCGGCAGAGATGATTATATGAATGATTACGAAAGAGTCTCTCACAGGGCAAATTTATTTTATGATTTAAATGTGATGTTGAAGAAAAAATCTTATAACGACAGTTTGAATGTCATGAAATATTATGAAATACTTTTGAATCTGTCGGCTGTAATGTCAGATACAACTATAACTTATATTAACAGTATTGATGGCTGTAAAAAGATTGACAGTATTAATTCTTTAACTTATGAAGGTATAGCTGAAATTATAAAATCAACACCGGAATTATCCGGATATGCTGAGTTCTGGAAGAGTGAAAATGAATTCTGGAATAAAAGAAATAATGTAATGCTGGAAAATATTCTCAGGGAAATAAAAATATTCAGTGGTAAAAAAGTAATTGTTCTCTGCGGGTTTGCACATAAAAAATTTTTGAAGAGTAAAATATCGTCGAAGGCTTTTGAAAATTATGCAGTTGTAAAAGAATTTTGGGAATACTAAAGTTACTGAGGTTCTTCCTCTTCATCTTCACAATGCCTTCTGATCTGATTTTTAGTCAACGGGAAAATAAATGCAGATGATTGTTTTCTCCAGCCGATCTTTTTGTAAAACCCGTGTTTACCGGGAGCAGCTGTAAGTGTAACAAAGTTATAATCTTTCAATTCATTAGTAAGAGCTTCGACAATTTTCTGCCCGAACCGTTGTCCCTGGAAATCCGGATCGACTATTACATCCACAATATTAGCATAGTATCTCCCGTCGTCAACCGATCTTCCGAATCCGATAACAATCCCGTCATTAAAAATGAAAAATCTGTAAGAGCTTTTATCAAACGATTTCTCAATCTCAACAGGGTCTCTGTCATCCCAGCCTACTTTATCAAAAAGTGAAGCAATGTGATTCCAGTCTATTAAAGATTTATCGGGATTTAGTTTGTATTCGATCAAATTAATATTGATTACAGGCTTGTATTATTTTTCAATAGCCTGATAATAAAAAAAAATAATTGATTGAGATTACAGCCAAAGAATTCAGCAAAAAAAATTATTCAGGCTGAGTAACTTTTGTCTTTTCGTAAAGTTCAAAATACATTTTCGCAGAATGTTTCCAGGTGAAATCTTCTTTCATTCCTCTTAACATTATTTCTTTCCAGGTCTTTTTATTTTTATAAATATCCAATGCACGTTTAATGGTTGACAGTAATGCAAACGGAGTGGCTTCTTCAAATGAAAAACCATTTCCTTTTTCATCGAACTCATGAAAATCCTTCACTGTATCTGCAAGTCCACCGGTTTTTCTGACAATCGGAACTGTACCGTAATTCAAACTGTACATCTGATTTAATCCGCATGGTTCGTATATCGAAGGCATCAGAAACATGTCGCATCCTGCAGTTATAAAATGAGCCAGCTTATTATTGTAACCGATATATGTATTTACTTTATGAGGAAAAGAAAGCGCAAGCTGCTTAAAAAATTCCTCTGTTTTGCTGTCACCGCTGCCCAGAACCAGTAATTGAAACTCAAGCTCCATCAGCTCGCTTATTACAGGAAATAATAATTCAAATCCTTTCTGATCTGCGAAACGGGAAATTATTCCGATCGCAGGGATCTCCTCATTATATTCGATTTCTGCTTCCTTCAGAAGATCCTTTTTGCAGTTGATTTTCTTTTTAAGGTTTTTAAAAGAATAATTATTGAGTATATAACTGTCTGTTTTCGGATTCCAGATATCTGCATCTATTCCGTTCAGAACTCCATAAATATCTTTTTTACGTGTACTTAAAACACCTTCCATTCCCGCACCGAATTCTTTAGTCTGTATTTCATTTGCATAATTCAGACTTACAGTGCTAATAATATCGGAAAAAAGAATACCGGCTTTTAAAAAACAAAATGTTCCGTCAAGTTCAAAAGGTCCGCCCGGATAATAATCGGAATAAGAAAGACCCGCATTATAAACAGCTTCTTTAGAAAACCTGCCCTGATAACCGATATTATGAATGGATAATAAAACAGATGAATCTTCAAACAGTTTATCCCATTTATAAGTTGTTTTAAGAAACACGGGTATCAGACTGGTCTGCCAGTCATTGCAGTGAAAAACATCCGGAGACCATTTTAATCTCTGAAGAGTTTCCAGAACAGCGATCTGAAAAAGTATAAATCTTTCATCTTCATCAGGATCATTTGTATAAGGCATATCCCTGTGAAAATATTCAGGGCAGTCAATAAAATAAACTTCTACTTCAGATTCCGGAAGCATTCCGTACCAAACATTAAATACAACTTCTTTAGAACCGATTTTGACAGGAATATCCTGAAATTCAGTTATAAGATTTAAATTGTGTTCAAGAGTTTTTATTCCGCTGTAAAGTGGAAGTAACACTCTGACTTCACTTCCATGATCAGCCAGAGCTTTTGGTAATGATCCGGCTACATCTCCCAGTCCGCCGGTTTTTACATAAGGATAGCATTCTGATGCTATAAAACAGATTTTCAAATATTCTGAAATTAACTTTTTATAAATTAAAATTTTGTTTCAAGAACGTAGGGTATCATTTTTCTCCAGGTCGGCCAGTCGTGAGGAACATCTAGTCCCCATAACTCGGCATCATTAGGAACATTTTTAGAATTTAAGATCTTTGATATTTCTTCAGTAGCCTGCGGTTTCTCAAAATTTCCCTGACCTGTTAAAATATGAATATGACCGCTTTTTCTCATATCGGAAAGAATTGCTTCATCATTCAGGTTAGGCAGATAATGCATCGGCGAATTAAAGTAGCATGTTTCATCAAAATATCCTTTGGAATAATCACTCAGATCGTAAGAACCGCTCATTGCAATTGTACCGGAAAAAACATCAGGACGTTTGAAAAATAAATTTGCGCAGTGCAAAGCTCCAAGAGATGCTCCGCTTGTAATGATAGGAACGACACCGTTACAGTCATTATAAATAAAAGGAACAACTTCATTTACTACATAATCATTGAACTGCTGATGTCTGATCGCTTTGTCAACAGGATTCATTTCATCATTTAACCAGCTCTCGCTGTTAATGCTGTTAATGGAATATACTTTTATCATGCCTCCGTCTATGTATGGCGCAAGAGTGTCGATCATTTGAAATCTCTCATATTCAAGGTAATCTGCAGCTGCTGTCGGAAAAAGCAGCAATGCAAATCCGTAATCACCATAGGCAACTATGTCCATTTCTTTATTTAATGCAGTACTGAACTGCTTCGTTATAACTCTTTTCATTATTTGGTTAGATTTATTTAGGTTTGTAAATTTGTTTAGATTAACAAAATACTCATTTATAAATTAAATTATAATGAGAAAATCTGTATAAGTTAAGGATTCTTTTCAGAATCGTCCAAAACGATTTTAAAAACTAAACTAACAATTCCACGAAATTTTCATGCTTACTTAACTTAAGTTAGCCGTTTTAAAAATTAGATCAAAGGAATAGCCACTAATTCTGCGAATTATCACGAATTTAATTGAATTTTTATTAGGACAACCCTTTAATAAAATTCGTAAAAATTTGTGTAATTTGTGGCAAAAAATAGTTTTAAATATTATCAGCAGTCAACTTAAATTATTTAAATTAACATTTATTGATCTGTTTTAATCAAAAAATTCTCAAAGTGAATAAAACAAAATTGTCAAAACAATTTTTAGTCTTAGACTGGAAATTGGATTTTAGGAGTAGAGATTTAAAAACAATTTGAAATGGTGAAAGAAAAGAATACAGATTCAATAACTTAAATTGTATATGGAAAAACCGGATTATAACTTCCGAAAAATGGTTGTTTTAGAAGGGGCATTAAAAAATTTAGAAAATAATGTTTTTTTAAATAAACAAAATACTACTCGTGCCACATTTTTAAAATGTGGCACACCTTAAAGTGTGCCACACCAGAATATTGAAATTTTTTTAAAAAATTTCCAGAATCTTCATGCATTAACTTACTAGAATTTGATATTATTCAAACAATATCCGGTATTTGTCCAAAAATGTGAGTTTAAAAAAATATGAAAAAACGTAATGGAGGTTTAATTTACGTGTCAATTTTTGTTTGTGTTACACCTTATTTTTTACTGATTTGCTCATATTTAAAATTAATTTTGACGATATTGGATTCTTTTGATTAAAATCCGGAGTGAGTTTAAAATAATTTATTATTAATCTATGCTATTTAGGCAAATTTTTTAAAAAGGCAGATCGTCATCAGGGGAACTGCTCTCAAAATGCTCTTCAGTATTATTTTCTTCTGTCTTTTTTCCATCTGCTTTCTGAATTTTCCACGCGCTTAAACTTGTAAAATAAGTAGTAACTCCATCTTTGTTTGTCCAGGGTTTTCCCTGCAGATCAAAATGCACATCTAAAAAATCACCTTTTTTAAATTCATTTATGAGATCACAATTATTCTGCTTTAGTTCAAATTTTATAAACTGCGGATATTGAGCATTTTCAGCATATTCAATTACAAATTCTCTTTTTTTGAATTTATCAGTAATTTGCTTTGCTTCGTAGATCTCTGTTAATTTTCCCTGAATGTTCATTTTTAAATTAGGTTAATGTTAGTTTATTCAAAAATAGATTTTATTGATGTAATTTAAAATCCAATATGCAATTAAAAAATTTTTTATCTTTTAATTTTTCCTGAAACCTACATTTCCATTTATTTTCAAATTAAAAATTAAGTTATAAATAGGTAGATTTGTATTAATCAGTTTATCCGGTATGTTGGAGATTCTGAAAACAGTTTTGTCTAAAATAATTAAACCAAAGGAGTCAGAATTATGATGAATGCAGCACATTTACATCTTGTTTTAAATCATTTTCCTATAATCGGAACTGCCATTGCTATTTTTGTTTTACTGGTTGGAATATTGAAAAAAAGCGATGATGTAAAAAAAGTCAGTGTGCTTATACTGATACTAACAGCACTTATAACAATACCTGTTTATTTTACAGGTGAAAAAGCTGAGGCAAAGATAGAAGGAAATTATGAAGATGTGGATGAAGATTATATAGATGCTCATGAAGACTTTGCTCTTTACAGTTTTATAGCTATGGATATTGCCGGTGCAATTGGAATTCTTGCAATGCTGATCTATAAAAAACCAAAAACACTTTCGAATTCATTTGCATACTTTTTCCTGTCTGTCCTGATCATTGTAAAACTAATGATGGCATATACTGCAAATCTCGGGGGAAAAATTCATCATCCGGAGATTCGGGAAGATAAATTGCCATGGGAGTCTGGAGTTAATTCAGGAAATGAAAAAAGTCAGCTTAAAGAAGATAATAGTAAAAAAAATGATAATGATGACGTCGACGATTGAATGTTCTTGTTTTATATTTTTAAATTTAATTATTGTAAAAAAGTAATTATCTGACTTTTGAGATAATATTTTTCATATCAGTGGGTAATTCAGATTCAAATCTTATAGTTTCATTAGAGTGGGGATGAATGAATCCCAGAACTTTTGCATGAAGAGCCTGTCTAGGCATCATTTCAAGAAGGTTCTTAATCTGTGATTTTATATTTGAAGTTAAATTTATTGAATGCGGTTCACGTCCCCCGTAAGTTTCATCGCCGAAAACAGGATGATCTGCATTAGCCATATGAACTCTTATCTGATGTGTCCTGCCGGTTTTTAAATTTAATTTTATTAACGAAAGAAATTCATATTCTTCAATTACCTCATAATTTGTGATTGCTAACTTTCCGTTTTCATCATCATTTTTTAAGACTGCAACTTTTTTTCTGTCTCTTTTATCTCTCCCAAGCCGGTTTGAGATCTCACCTTTTTTATTTTTCAGTCTGCCCCAGATTAGCGCATTATATTCACGCTCAATAGTATGATGAAAAAACTGTTCAGAAAGCTTTCTGTGTGTAACTTCGTCCTTTGCAATTACAATTAATCCTGATGTATCTTTGTCAAGACGGTGAACAATGCCCGCTCTTTCAAATCCGTTAAGATCTGATAATGATTCATTTTTTTTCTGTGAATAATACATTATTGCATTTACAAGTGTGCCGCTGTAATTTTTATAGGCAGGATGAACTACCATTCCGGGAGGCTTGTTAACGATCATTAAAAAATTATCTTCAAAAACAATATCAAGAGGTATGTTTTCGGCTACGACTTCCTGCTTCTCCGGAATATCAAGTTCGATCTCAATTTCATCTTTTGATTTTACTATGTAGTTTGATTTTACAAGTTCACCGTTTACCGTAACATATCCAAGATCAATTGCTTTTTGTATCTTTGTCCTTGATGAATTCTCAATAAACTGAGCAATATATTTGTCAATTCGCTGTTTTGTTAAAACATTCGGAACTACAAAAAAATAATTCTTCTCCATATCGTTATAAAATGGTTAATATCATTTAAAATTTTTCAGGAATATACTGTAATTTAACTAAA
The DNA here is from genome assembly GCA_036782915.1 of Bacteroidota bacterium. GTDB lineage: Bacteria > Bacteroidota > Ignavibacteria > Tepidaquicellales > Tepidaquicellaceae > JAEUSI01. The sequence goes on from DAIPYE010000008.1 coordinate 31,324, forward strand.
CTTTTTTTATTTTAAGTATACTTAATACTAAACTTCACCAAAACGTATCTAAAGTATTTATATTTATGAAAATTAATTATTTGATTTATGCAAAACAAACTCATAATAAATACTGTTAAAAGGTTGTTCAGTTTCGGAATTGTTCTGATAATAGCAATTTATGCTTTAACATTTAATGGTTGCGGAGGCTCTGAAGATGAAGAACTTGTAACACAAAGAAATGTTGATTCACTGGAAATTTATTCCAAGTTACAAAAAGGTTTTGCTGAATATAAAAGTGCTTTGTCTTACAATGAAAAATCTGACGACATAAATGCAAACCGTGAATTTGAAGCTTCCTTAAAAAGTTTAAATGAGATCAATCCTGAACTTTTGTCAAAAGGTGAATATTATTTCTGGAAAAAGGATTTTGATGAACTTTCAAAAAGTATAGTAGAAGATTACTTCTCGACTCAAACTGAAATTCCCGAGAACAGTCTTGTATTTAATTTTGCAAAAAGAGTTTTTGTAGAATATGAAAGAGTTGAAGAAGTATCTGCTGACAGAGAGCCTTTACCAGACGGAAGTGATGTACCATTGATCAGAAATTCAGTTGTTGACGGATACATAGAATTTTTCTCAAATACTGAGCGCGGAAGAAGTTTTATTGATAAAAGTTTATACCGTTCGGGAAAGTATTTCCCTCTGATGAGAAAAATTTTAAAGTACAATAATGCTCCTGAAGAACTTATCTATTTGTCAGTTCAGGAATCCGGATTAAATCCTACAATAGTTTCAAAAGCAGGTGCAGTTGGTTTGTGGCAGTTCATGCCAGCAACCGGAGTTTCTTACGGACTAGGTTCGGACGGCTATCGTGATGACAGAAGAGATTTTGAGAAAGCAACTGATGCAGCAGCTCACCTTCTTAAGGATCTTTACAAAACTTATGATGACTGGTATCTAGCATTTTCAGCTTACAATGCCGGTCCGGGACGGGTAAATAAAGCCATCAGAAACAGTGGTTCAAGAGATTTCTGGTCTTTAAGAGGATTCCTTCCCGGTGAAACAAAAAATTATACTCCGTCTATTCTTGCTTTATCTTTTGTTTTAAGAAATCCTGAAGAGTACGGATTTAAAGAAATCGAATACGGGACTCAGTTAACATTTGACAGAGTTGAAGTACAGGCACAATTGACAATGCAGCAGGTTGCAGAAATGTGTGATACAGACGTTGAAACAATCAGAGATCTGAATACAGAATTGACAAGTGATATCATTCCAGATTACAATGAACCGTATTTATTAAGAATTCCGCATAACAGTTTTGATAAATTTCTGGCTAATTATAATAAATCAAATGAAATAGATAAGAGCAGCGGTTTTGCTCCGGCTTTTGCAGGAAATGAAAGCGGAGATTTTGGAAGTGAAGTTACAGGTTCTTATTACAAAGTGAAAAATTATACACCTCTTGATTTAAGATTGATCGGCAGTACCAGTGGATTAAAAAAAGTAGATCATAGCTACAATAAGAATGAGCCTTTGCCTGTGGTAGCTGCATTTTATGATGTCCGTGCAACTGATCTTAGGATATGGAATAATCTTAATTACGGTTCGATGCCGGGAAAAAATTCAAAGCTGTCTGTTTATATTTCAGAAGAAAAGTATAAGCTTATGTACGGATTAAAAAACGGGACAGAAATTCCTGTTGAAAATAAAAATGATCAGAATGAGATTACTTCTTCATTTAATAAAACAGGAAGTAAGGAGAATGAATCTGTTAAAACTGATATTGCTTCAAATTCCACAACCGATGAAAGATCCAAGGATCAAACAGAATTTGTTAAAATTCCGAATAATAATGCCGGTGTAACAACACAGGTGTTTCATCAGAATACTGATCAAAACTCAGTTGAAGAAAGCAAAGCAGAAGAAATTTCTGATCCTGACCCAACTCAAACTTCATTTGACAATGAAACAGTAATAGAAACCGCTGAATCAGAAACTCAGGAAAATCAGGCGGTAGAAGAAACTGTAGAAGAAACTGCGGAAGAAGATACCGAAGAGACAGGTTCAGAATATGAAGATACAATCACTAATGCTGTGACTGATGAAAACTCTACTGTAAAAAATTCAATTAATAAAAGTAATTATTCAAAAATTTACACTGTAACTGAAGGTGATAATCTGAGTAAAATTGCTGCTGAGTATGGATTAACTGTTTCTGAACTGAAAGAGATAAACGGATTAAAAGAAGATGTAATATACTCCGGCGAAAAACTTAAAGTATCAGAAAGTAAATCACCTCCAAAAAATTCAGGAAAAACCACCACTGTAAAGAAAACATATAAAGTAAAGAAAGGTGATACACTTGCTTCGATATCATCAAAGAATAAAGTTTCAATAAAAGATCTGAAAGCATGGAATGGATTGAAAGGCGACAAAGTAATGTATGGGCAGGTTTTGAAGCTTTATAAGTAAATATACTCATTTATTACAAAAATTTAAAAAAAGTAAAAAAATCTTAAAACACCTGTTAACTGAATTGAAAGAAATAAATATAAAATTTATATTGATGGACTAAAAATTGCTGGCTTAGCTCAGCTGGTAGAGCAGCTGATTTGTAATCAGCAGGTCGGGGGTTCGAATCCCTCAGCCAGCTCCGGTAAATCCCGATCACAAATTTTGTGTTCGGGATTTTTTTTATAGGTTTTACAATGCAGCGATACAAAGTTTAGATAGCTGTAGCAGCTAATGACAGGTAAAAATGATAAGGTTAAAACGCGAAGCCCTCTTCGCGAGGAAGGCGGGAACTACGCAAAATGTCAGGTCAGAATTTCAAACCGAACTGAAAAAAATTGAATTTATGAAGTAATAAAATTTATAAACAAGAATGTTGCAGAATAAAAAGTTATTTCCCAAAATACTTTTCAATATAAAACTTTTCACTGAAATAAAGATCTTTCCAGTTCGGATTTATCCTGTCAAGAATCAGACCTTCCAGTGCTCCAAGTGTGTAAAAACAATTTCTTCCATTTTCCGATAAATTCTGAGTATCTGCTTTCTTTAAAAGTTTATTTACAATATTGACATAAAAAGAATCTATGGTAATATAGTCTTTCAAATTTTTAATTTCATCAGGCGGATTATAATTGATATTTTTTAAACATTCCGCAATCTTAATCTCAGTATATCTTGCAATTCCTTCCTGCCATATCTGAAAAGAAAAGTAGTCATAATCTTTTTTATCCAGCAAGGATTTAAATTTTTCTCTTTCTGATAAATATTCAACAAGGTTGTTTTTGAATTCCGAATTGTCTGAAGACAGATAAGTTTTCTTTGCAAGCTGTGTAAGTAAATTATAATTGTCTGCAATATTATTATCATCATAAGGGAATTTATAATTCAGCATCCACATACCGCTTTTATCATCACCGGCAAGATCCAGAGATTCCACAGCCTGATAATATTCCGGATGACTGCTCTGCATCTGATGAAAATGTTCGTGCAGAATGGTAATGATCCAGTCTGTTCCCTGCCGGCCGGTATTCTCAGGAAGTCCGACGACAATTGTAGAAACAGATTTCACCGCAGGGAAAGTCGCCAGCATGTTATTACTGAATTGGCGAGGTCTTGTATATATCTCGCTTCCGGTTATAGTATCATATCCGGTTTTCCTGAAATCTTCTGACGGATCATTATGGTAAATCAAATATTCATTTTCATTTGTAACCAGCAAAATTGCAAACGGAGCAGTATCCCAGCTCTTCCATGTTTTATTTCCGCATTCATTAAAAATTCTTACAGCTTCCCAGATTCTGAATTTATCTTCATCTCTGAAATCTGCACTGTCACTTTTTGATAATACAAATCCGGGAAATATAAGCAGCGATACTGCGGTTAAAAAAAGTAGCTTTTTATAAAATTGAAAATATATTTTCATTTAATTTTAATTGATATTATTTATAACATTTGATTTGTTCGAATCATGTTAACTATTGTTTCAAACAGATTAATATTTTGCGAAAATAAATTCTGATTTTTATAGAGTGAGGGATTTCTATCTGGAAATTTTTTTACCGTAAATAAGCTTAAATGTATTTTAAATCTTTTCTCGTGAATTCATTTTCAGTATTTCCTGTGTTAATTGTTCCTGCCGGTTCTATTAACATTATGCTGACTTCACTCTCAGCTCTCGGCTTATGCTCGATACCTTTTGGAATAACTATCATTTCGCCTTCATTTAGTTCAATGGTTCTATCACGCAGATCCATAAAGAAACTTCCTTTTAAAACATAGAACATTTCATCCTCATTTGCATGTGAATGCCATACAAAGTCTCCCTTGAATTTTACAAGTTTGATCTGCTGACTGTTAAGCTCTGCGATGATTTTCGGATTGAAGTGATCTGAAAACAAATTTAATTTTTTATACAGATTAATTTTTTCCATTTAACTTAAATTTTTTAATTAATTATTTTTTTCAAAAAATAAACGCATTGCTTTTTTAAACCGTTTCTCTTTTTAAAAATGTGGTTACAAGAAATTGATTTTTGTTAAAGGATAACTAATGATTTAATATGTTCAATCAGGCATATTTCAGCCATACCCGTTCATGAATATAATACAATATCATTTTAGTGAAAACCTCCGTAAATCCGATCTCAAACGCTTTTGTGTAATTTCCGGTGATAAAATAAGCTATAAGGATGGTATCGGCAGTTCCCATAATTCTCCAGCTGATTCCTTTTGCGATACTTCGCCAGTGTTTATCCTTTTTAATTATTAATCCGGAATCAGTTAAAATATTTTCTTTACCGATATTTGAAATTAACCATAATCGTTCATGAAGATAGAATAAGAAAATTTTAGTGAACAATTCAATACCGCCGATTTTGAATGCCTGAGAGATATTTCCCGTAAAAAGCCAGGAAAGAAAAATGGTATCAAGCGTTCCGATTATTCTCCAGGTTATTCCTTTTAAAAGACTTATTTTTCTGGACTGCAATGAAGTGTATAGGTTAGTTACATGAACTGGTTAATTTTATCTTAAAATGGTTAAAGAAATTTTTGAAATCAAATCAATTTAAAAGTTAAATTAATATAGAAATGAAAAATACAGTTAGTTATATTCATCAAAAAAACTTTTTATAAAAATATGGAAAAAGTAAAGAAGCCGGTTGTAAAAATATGCTGCATAAGTTCTGTAGGTGAAGCACTGACTGCAATTGAATTTGGTGCCTCAGCTTTAGGTCTCGTATCAAAAATGCCCAGTGGACCCGGAATTATTTCAGATGATTTGATTGTGGAAATTGTAAAAATTATACCACCTGAGATTGACTCATTTCTTCTGACAAGTGAAATAAAAGCGGAAAAAATAATTTCACAACATGAAAAAATTGGTACAAATACCATTCAGATAGTGGATGAGATCGATATAAAAGAATATTCAATTCTTAAAAAGGAAATTCCGGAAATTAAAATTGTTCAGGTAATTCATGTGGTCGATGATTCATCAATTGATATTGCAAAAAGAGTCTCGGAATTTGCCGATGCAATTTTACTGGATTCCGGAAATCCTGCTTTGGAGATTAAATTACTCGGCGGAACAGGGAAGGTACACAACTGGGAGATCAGCAGAAAGATCCGTGATTCTGTAAAGATCCCTCTGTATTTAGCCGGAGGATTGAATTCTGAAAATGTAACGGATGCAATAAGAACAGTAAAACCATACGGGGTTGACCTTTGCAGCGGTGTAAGGACAAACGGTTTTCTTGACAGAGAAAAGTTAAAGAATTTTTTTGATAAGGTGAATTTATTTAAGTATTAGATTCTAATTTATCTGATAATTGAATTATTCATATTACAAACTCTTGATATTTTTCTTGAAAAATTTTGTTGATTCAAAAGTACTTGATTTCCAAAATTCTGATTGTTAGATCCACATCCGTCCAAAACGTTTTCAAAAGTTATATCACTAATCGCACGAAATTTATTGAATAGCTTAATTAAACATTTTAGCAAGACTTTGTTCAAAACATTTTAAAAGTGAATAAAATAGCCTTTGTCAAAGAATTATTTTTAATATTATTAAATCTTAGACGGGAATTTGCATTTTAG
>DAIPYE010000009.1:0-2294 GCA_036782915.1 Bacteroidota bacterium
ATAAGCAAAGCTTTAAAACCTTTTTTCTCACAATATCTCAGATACATCCGCAAAAGCATTTCCGCCCAGTCCTGAGATTCTGTGCCGCCTGCTCCGGAATTAATTGTAATGATCGCATCACGAACATCATCCTCATCTGAGAGCATATTCTTAAACTCCAGTTCATCTAGTTCTTTTTCAAACTTACTGATATCAGTATCGATTTCTGCACCAAGTGATTCATCGGATTCTGACTCTGCCATTTCTATCAGACTGTTTATTTCGCTGAAATGTTTTTCGACTGAGTTGAATTCTTCAACCCATTTTTTAAGATTTGAAATTTCCTGAAATGTTTTTTGCGCGGATTTATTATCGTCCCAGAAATTATCCTGCTGAGAGTCCGTTTCCAGTTCCTTTATTTTTAATATCTTATTATCAACATCAAAGAAACCTCCGTAAAGAACTTAATTTTTCTTTTGAACTTTTTAATTTGTATTTCTGCTGATCAAACATTTTATGATTTTATTTAAGTTAATTAATATTCATTCGAACATTTTAATTCATTTAAATCATCTTTCAATTTCCATTTTGAGCAATGCTGATGCAAGAGTTTTTCCCTGCGCATCAAGTTTTAAAGAAACTGTTCCGCCTCCGCCAAGAGTATTGTTAAGTATAAAATTCAATGCGTTTATATTCGGCATCTCATAACGCAATACTTCTCCTTCACAGATCCCTGCAAAGAACTTCTTAACTTTTTCCGCTGTTACTTCCCTCTTTATCAATTCATAATCTTCCTTTTTATATGCGATCAGACCAATATTGGCTGCATCACCTTTATCACCGCTTCTTCCATGACAAATTTCTTTTAACTGAATTTTCATTTTATTTTTTAATGATTTAACTGATTATTTAAAACGTTGTTTTCGGTTTTTATCCTTATTCTTAATATCAATAAGTTTAGGATCGTAAAGATTGCTGCTGTATAATATAAATTAAAAATTAACGGAACTGTGAATATTTCGCAAATAACAATTATGTAATTTGGATGCCTGAAAAATCTGTAAGGTCCGGTTCTTATTAATTCTGATCCCGGAATTCTAAGAATTCTAGTATTCCAGTATTTTCCAAGTGAACTTATCACCCAGACTCTTCCTGCCTGCAGAATAATGAAAAATACCAAAAACAAATAATTAATAAAATTTAATTCAATGTATCTTGATTTTAAATTATACTCGACAATCATTGAAATTATGAACAGTGTATGAAGAATTACTATAAATTTATAATGTTCCTTCCCTGTTTCGACAGCTCCCTGTGATAACATCCATTTCTCATTTTTTTTTGCAATAGATAATTCTATGAGCCTTTGAATTACTACGAATGTTATGACAATGTAAAATATCATTTACTCAGATTATAGAGGTTATTCAGATTGATTTTTATTTAATATCAAGCAACAGTAATTCACTTGAAAATCCCGGACCAAGCGACATCATAATACCGTAACCGGATTCTAATTTACACTCTAATACTTTATTCAGAACATATAAAACAGTTGCGCTTGACATATTTCCGTAATTTTTAAGAATATTCACTGTATTGTCAAACCTATCCCTGTTGATCTCAAGAGAATTTATATATGCATCAATAACTTTTTTTCCTCCGGGATGAACTATGAAATACTTCATATCTTCAATATTCAATTTATTTCTCTTTAGAAATTCTGTTACATCAGCTTTGGCAATTTTGGAAACAAATGAAGGAATATCCTTTGAGAAAACTACTTTAAACCCCGAATCTGTAACATCCCAACCCATTATATCAAGTGTGTCATAATACAATTTACTCTGAGAATCCGAAACCTTTATTTTAAATTTATTTTCAGTTTTGATTTTATCACCTTTTATCAGAACAGCAGCTATTCCGTCTGAAAATAATCCTGTTGCAATAAGATTACTTTTTGTGATATCATCTTTTATAAATGTTAATGAACATAACTCGACTGATATCATCATTACAACTGCTTTAGGATTTGCTTTCGCAATTGTATTCGCTTTTGCAAGTCCCGCAACCCCGCCCGCACAGCCTAATCCCCATACAGGAGTTCTGTTGATGAATGGATTCAGTTTCATTTTGTTTATGATAAGTGCGTCGATACTTGGAGTGGAAATCCCTGTTGAAGTTACAAACACCAGATCTGTAATGTCAGAAATAATTAAATCTGTTTTACTGAAACAATTTTCAATAGCTTCGATTGAATATTTTAATGCCAGTTCTATGAAAAGATCATTTTTTTCCTTGAATGATTTATCCGA
>DAIPYE010000009.1:2304-15971 GCA_036782915.1 Bacteroidota bacterium
GGAACAGCTATATTTCTGTACTCAATAAGTGTATTGTCAAATGATTCAAGGATCTTTTCAATGTCACTAAATCCGGATGAAAATATTTTTCTTGCGAAGTTCTTAAATTCTGTCTGATTTGTCCGGTATGGGAGATCAATTACAGAAGTTGATATTATTTCAGGCACGTATGATTTATAATTTTACTCAATTTACAAACCTTTACGCTAAAATATAATGTAATTAAGATTTACTATTTGTTATAAATAACCCTGCATTCAATTAATAATTTCCAATTACTGCCGGAAAAACAGGTAGTATGTTTGTATTTTTAAATTTAGGCCAATTGCGTATTTTATTTTAATTTCAAAACAAATCAATAGTTAACAGACATAAAATTGAATTACAAAACTTTTTCCATGATTTTCTGCACTTCTTATTCTAAAATCTCATTTCATTGACTGAAAAAACCAACAGAATTTTCATAGTAGCGGGAGAAACATCCGGAGATATGCACGCTGCTTCTCTGATTAATGAAATTAAGAAAATTAATCCCGGAACACAGTTTACCGGAATTGGCGGTCCGGAAATGGAGAAAGCAGGCGCTGATCTTTTAATCAAAATGAATGATATTAATTTCATGGGATTTTCTGCTGTTGTGAAAAATTTAAAAACTATCAAATCTGCATTAAACAAATGTGAATCAAATATTAAAGCAAATGATCCGGAAGTTGTGATTCTTGTTGACTACCCCGGCTTTAATTTAAAACTTATCACATCCATAAGAAAATTTTATAAAGGAAAAATTGCATATTACATCTCGCCTCAACTCTGGGCTTGGCATAAAAGCAGGGTTAAAACGATAAAGAAGTACGTTGATCTGATGATTGTTGTATTCCCGTTTGAAGTTGATTTTTATGACAAAGAAGGTATCAAAGCAGTATATGCAGGTCATCCTCTGGTAAAAAGAACGGATGATTTTTTAAAAAATAATTCCAAAGCATCGTCTCCGCGCATTCAGATCAGCATTCTGCCCGGAAGCAGAAAAGATGAAATTGACAGAATGCTTCCTGTGCTTTCAGAAACAGGAAGAATTATCAAAAGAGAAATTGACTGTGATATAAATATTCTGTGTTCACCAAATTTCAAGGAAGAATACTACAGAAAATTTTTAAATGATTACGATTTTAATCTCATCTACGACAGGGATAAATCAGATCTGAATTATAAATTCATACTTAATTCTGATTTCATTATAACAAAATCAGGCACATCCACTGTTGAATGCGCCTTGATCGGAACTCCATTCTGCGTAGTTTATAAAGCAGGGAAACTGAATTATGAGATCGGTAAAAGACTGATTAGAATTGACAAAATTGCAATGGTAAACATACTGGCGGGAAAGGAGATTGTGAAAGAGTTTTTGCAGGATGAGGTCAAACCGGAAAATATTGTAAATGAATGCAGACTGATTCTCTCGGATATTAAATACCGAAATGCTATGATTGATAATTTTTCCGGAATAAGAGAGATACTGACTAATACAGATGCTTCATACAATGCTGCAAAATTAATTTCACAATTTTTAAAACAGGATCAGTGAAAAAGTTATCTGATATTGCCGGAATTTACATATTGCCATTTATTATAAATATATTTTTGAAAACTCTCAGAATTAATATTAAAAATTTACCTGACCTGAATTCAAGATCAGTATATATTTTCTGGCATTCAAAGATGCTTGTTGGCTGGTGGCTTTTTAAAAATGCTGATACAGCCGCATTGGTTTCACAGAGTAAGGACGGAGAGATATTGAGTAAAATTCTTAAAAACTGGAAGTATAAAATAGTGCGCGGTTCCAGTTCAAAGGGCAGTAAAGAAGCAATTAGCGAATTATTAATTCTCGCAGAGAATAATTCAATAGCAATAACCCCGGACGGTCCTCGGGGTCCTGCAAACTCTATAAAAAACGGGGCTCTGATAATTTCCAATAAACTTAAAATCCCTGTCATTCCTGTGAAAATTATTTACAGAAAGAAATTTATATTATCCAAAAGCTGGGATAAATTTGAGATCCCCTATCCATTTTCAAAATGTGAAGTTTACTTCGGCAATAAATATGTTTACGAAAATTATTTGGAGGAGAAAGAATTAAATGAATTTAAGGAAACTCTGTCAAAAGAAATGTAACTAATAATTTGATTTTATTAAAAATAATATTGATCCCGGTTTCATTTCTTTATTCTGTAGTGATATTTCTAAGGAATAAATTTTATGAATTCGGAATATTTAAGACAACAGAATTATCAAAGCCTGTTGTTTCAATTGGAAATATAACAACCGGCGGAACGGGGAAAACTCCGCTGGTAATATTTACTGCTGAATATTATTTGAAAAAAGGTTTAAAAGTTGGGATCATTTCAAGAGGATATAACAGGAAATCAGGGGAAACTGTAATAGTTTGTGACGGAAAGAATATTAACACAAACCCTGAAGAATCGGGTGATGAATTGATAATGATCGCAAATGAATTAGAAAAGAATTTCAAAGGAAATTTTTTCATTGCTGCAGATAAAGACCGGATAAAAGTCGCGAAGTTATTGATTGAAAAATTTAATGTTGACATTATAATACTTGATGACGGATATCAGCACAGGAAAATTCACAGAGATGTGAATATTGCAGTTATAGATGCTGCTGATCATTACAATAATGTTATGAATAATTTATTTCTTATTCCGTCAGGTAATCTGAGAGAAAGTCATTCAAATCTTGAACGAGCTGATATAATCATTCAGAACAATAAAACTTCAAATCTTGAGATAATTCCTTTTTTGTCTGAACGATACAGAAATATTATTTTAATGAGATACAAAACAGAATATTTTATAGACATTAAAAACATTATTTTAAGTAAAATAGAAAATTCATACCCGGATGCTGTCTTATTTTCCGGAATTGCAAATGATGATTCCTTTTTAAAGCTTATTAAGAATGAAGGAATTAACATAATAAAGAATATTAAATATTCAGATCATTATAATTATGAAGAACCGGATATTGATTTTTTAAAATCACAGTATAAGGAAAATTCTGTTTATATAACGACTGAAAAAGATTTTGTAAAAGTTAAAAATTTTGAAAAGTTTATTTTTAAATATCCTGTGTATTTTTTAAAACTAAAGATTGAATTTACAGAAAATTATGAATTTTTCTGCAAAAAATTAGATGACGCAATAAAATGAAAATAGGAATATCAGATTCTGAATCTAAATTTACACGATACACAGACTGGCTTGAATACAATAATGTCAATTTTGAAATACTGAATTTTAAAAATTCAGAAGCAGACATAGAGAAACTTAACGATTGTTCTGGATTAATTCTTACCGGAGGTGTCGATATTTACCCTGAATTATACTGTGACTGGGACACACTAAAAACAAAGGGCTCATACAGTCCGGGAAGAGATGGATTTGAATTAAATCTTTTTGAAAAAGCACTGAGCCTCGATATTCCGGTATTAGGTATTTGCAGAGGATTGCAGCTTATGAATGTATACTTCAGAGGAAGTTTGATCTTTGACATAGATGAAACAAGGAATATAAGCCATAGAAAAATTTCCAAACTAAAGGATAGAATTCATAAAATTTTCATATTTAAAGACACATTGTTATATGAAATTATCGGCTTGAGTGAAACAAATGTTAACAGTTCACATCATCAGGCGGTTGACAGACTTGGGGAAGGATTAATGATAAATTGCAAATCTGATGATGGAATTGTCGAGGGAATTGAGTACGCAGATAAAACCGATAAACCGTTTTTGCTGGGAGTACAATGGCATCCGGAAAGACTGCATGATCTCAATGATCCTGCCGCAATAAATATTTTAAACAGATTTGTTTCTGAGTGTAATAAAATAATTGTAAAACAACATAATGCAAAAATATTTTAAAATATTTTATTTAATGGCGGGATTGATGTTTTATTCCTGCACAGCTTCCGAGAATGAAATGAAATCTGATATTACATTTGAGGAATTAAAAGAAAGAGTTAACTCTAATTCTGAAAAATTAAATTCACTGGATGCCTACGGAGAGATTTCCATTGATTCTCCTGAAATGAGCAACAGCGGTTCAATAACTGTCAGCATAAATAAACCGGACAGTATCTTTACCAAACTTGAAGGACCTTTCGGACTGGATGTAGCTGATCTTCTTATCACAAGAAATGATTTCATATATTATAATGTGATGGATAATAGAGTTATCAGAGGAAATTCTACTCCAAATAATCTCAGGATAATTATGAATGTAAACGTAAATTTTGATGAAATCATTAATGCATTTTCCGGAAAGTATATTTTCAAAGATGAAGTATATGATGATGTGAAGATCTCATCGGTTGGAGATAAGTATCTTGTATCGCTCAAATCAGGAAATGAGATCAAAAAATTCTGGATTGATTCACAAAGTTTCTTCGTGACAAAGCTTGGAACCTATGATGAGAGCGGAAATATCAGGATCGAAATAATTTATGAAAATTTTTACGAAAGAGACGGAATTTATTTTCCAAAGAAAATCACAGTTAACCGTCCAATTGAGAAACAGAATATCTGGTTAACATACAGTAATGAAACATTTAACAATAACAAACTCACCTATAAGCTCAGAATTCCAAAAAGCGCGAAAAAAATTGAATGGAAATGAAAACCGGTATGAAAGATTACAGCGTGTCTGTGATACTGACATTGTTTAACAGTAAAAGTTTTTATAAAAAGGCATTAGATTCAATATTAAATCAGACATACAGGGATTTTGAAGTTGTGATAGTCGATGACGGCAGCACTGATAATATAGAAACAGAGCTGTTCCCCCTTTTTAAATCAAATCCCGATATTAAATACATACGTCATTCAAACCGAGGACACCCTCTTTCATTGAACACAGGAATAAAAAATTCTTCCGGAAAATTCATAACTTTTTTAGATTCAGATGATGAATATTTACCTGAACATTTAAATCAAAGAGTAAACTATTTCAATGAGAATCCGGAAACTGACTTGTTATACTCTCCTGCTTTGCTGATCGGAAATGAAAATGATTTTCTTGTTCCTGATGCAAATGATAATTCAAAGTTGATTCATTTGAATGACTGTGTAATAGGCGGAACTTTGTTTGGGAAAAGAAAAGTATTTGAAGAACTTGAAGGTTTCAGAAATATTTATTCACACGATTTTGATTTCATTAATCGTTTAAATGCATCAGGTAATTTTAGAGCTGTTAAATTTAATTCATTGACCTATAAGTATTACAGAGATAATCCGGAAAGTGTTATAAATAAAATGAAGAATGCATAAACCTTTTATTTTATGAACGGAGAAGAAAAATTAATGAGATTGTGTATTAAGCTTGCAGAGAAAGGAAAAGGATATGTATCACCAAATCCACTTGTCGGCTGTGTGATCTGTAAAGACGGAAAGATAATTGGGAAAGGATATCACAAAAAATTCGGAGAGGCACATGCTGAAGTAAATGCTGTTAAAGATGCAAAAAAAAATGGTTACGATTTAAGAAATTCTGAAGTATATGTTAATTTAGAGCCTTGTGCTCATTCAGGAAAAACAGGACCATGCGTTGATCTTCTTATAAATGAAAAAGTAAGTAAAGTATTTATTGGAATGAAAGATCCATTTTTAAAAGTTAACGGCAAAGGGATCAGAAAACTTAAAGATGCGGGAATAAAAGTTATAACCGGAATACTTGAAAAGGAATGTCAGGAACTGAATAAATTTTTTATTAAAAACGTTAAAGAACATTTGCCATTTGTTACTTTAAAAATTGCACAGAGTATTGACGGTATAATTGCTTTGAATGATCACAGTTCAAAATGGATAACAGGAGATTCATCCAGAAAATTTGTACATAAACTTAGAAGTGTGTATGATGCTGTTCTAATCGGGAAAAATACTGCAATATATGATAACCCTTCGCTTTCTGTCCGGGATGTCAAAGGCAGAGATCCATACAGAATTGTAATCGATAAGGATTTAAAACTTTCACGCAAACTTAAACTCTTTACAGATAATAACTGTAATAAAACTTTTGTACTGACAGGGTTCTCAAATAAGCCGGCTAATAAAAAATCAGTAGAGCATTCACAAAATGTAATCTTTGTTAAAGAGAAAAATGGAAAACTTTTATTAAAAGATGCTCTGAAAAAATTATATGATCTGAATATTGGAAGCATTCTGTTGGAAGGCGGGGCAAATGTTTTTTCTCAGTTTATAAAGGATGATTTGTTTGATGATGCATACTTCTTTAATGCACCTAAAATAATCGGTAAAGGAATTTCTTCATTCGGCGATCTTGAAATTTCATCACTAAGCAAAGCAAAAAATATAGAATACATTTATTCAAAAACTTTTGACAAAGATATTTTAATTTATTACAAAAATGTTCACAGGAATAGTACAGGATCAGGGAAAAGTAAAAAGTAATTCTGCTAAAGGCGACAGTATTAAATTTGTTGTAGTGCCTCTCTCTAAATCCTTTTTAGAGGACATAAATACAGGTGACAGTATCTCTGTAAATGGAGCCTGTATGACCGTTGAAAAGAAAACCGGAAATCAGTTTGAGTTCACAACTGTAAATGAATCACTCAGTAAAACTAATCTGGGTTTACTAAAAATAAATGATATATTAAATCTTGAGAAAGCAATGACTCTTAATTCAAAATTAGACGGGCATATTGTGCAGGGACATGTAGATGCAACAGGTAAAATAAAAAAGATCATTGAGTTAAAAGACAGTTGGGAATATTTCATAGAATTTTCTTCCAAATTCCGTGAAAATATAATTAACATAGGTTCAATTGCAATTAATGGAGTAAGCCTGACAATAGCTAATATCTTAAAGGAAACATCCCGAACAATTCTCATTAAAGTTGCCATCATTCCTCATACTTTTAATGTTACAAATTTCAAATTGCTGAAAGAGAAGGATATTGTAAATATTGAATTTGATATGTTGGGAAAATATGTGAAGCGGATATTAGAAAATTAAACAAGATCATTTCAGCATCTAGATATGAAATTTTTACTGATATTTTGGAGAATGAATTATAGATTCACTACTTTCCAGGAGAAAACAGAATACTATCTAAACCTCAGATTTTCATGATTATTATGACGCGCTGATTTGATTCATATTCATAATCACTGTTTTCTACTTATAGAAATCCGATAATCTTTATAATCTGTTCATTTTGCCCTTCAGACATATTAAAAATGGAAAGTTTCTTTCCCTCAAACTGAAAAATCCCTTTAATTACTAATCAAATATCTTTATATTGAGTGTTAAATTACAATTAATAAAAATCATAACTTTTAATGAATAAAAAGCATCAAACAGAAGATAAGCTGATGGCTGTGTATTATAAAGCAGTCGATTTTTTTGAAGAGAATAAAAAGCATTTGTATATTGCGCTTTCAATAGTCGTACTCGTAGTTGCAGGTTTTATTTTGTTATCGAATAAAAGAAAGGCAGATAATGAAAAAGCCGCGGTGGAATTGTCAAAAATTAAGGATATTTACGCGAGCGGAAACTACTTACAGGCAATTAACGGCGATTCTCTTGGCGTATCTAAAGGATTATTGAATCTCGTTAATGAATACGGCTCAACTGAAACCGGTGAATCTGCAAAAATTTTGCTAGCTAACTGCTATTTCAATCTCAGGGAATTTGACAATGCGGAGAAATATTATAAAGATTATTCTGGCAGCAATTTGCTTCTGAAAGTTACATCTGATGCCGGAATTGCATCTGTTTATGAAGCTAAAAATAATTATGAAGCGGCAGCAAAGGAATTTGAAAAAGCAGCCAGTATTGACAAAACTAATCCATTTATCGATCAGTATTTGTATTATGCGGCAAAAAATTATTACAGAGCAAATAATTTAAGCGAATCAAAAAAAATACTGGATAAACTTAAAAATGATTTCCCTAAGTCAAAATATGTTACAGAAGCTGAAAAATTTAAAGTTTCGCTTAACTGATTTTAAAGTTAAACAGAATTTGTATTTTGATTTTAAGATTTAAAATACTTCATTACATCAATACTTTAACAGAATGAGTTTAAAAACAAAAATAAACGATGATTTGAATACTGCACTGAAAAGCAAGGACAGTGTAAAGATCGATACATTACGTTCAATCCGCGCTGAGATCCTGAAAATGGACAAATCCGGAATGAACCGCGAAATGAATGAAGAGGAAGAGATTCAGCTTTTGTCAAAACAGGCGAAAATGAGAAGAGAATCTATTGATCTTTTTTCACAGGCGGGCAGAAATGATCTTGTGGAAAAGGAACAGGCTCAGTTAAATGTCATTAATGAATACCTCCCGAAGCAAATGTCCAGGGAAGATGCTGATGTTATTATTTCAAAAATTGTTTCAGACTCCGGCGTAACTTCTCAAAAAGACTTTGGAAAAGTTATGGGTGAAGTTATGAAAGAGCTTAAGGGAAAGATCGACGGAAAGATCATTCAGGAGATCCTGAAAAGCAAACTTAATCAGGAAGCTTAATTTGTATTTCTATTCACTTCCCTGCCCTGAATTTTTAGTTATTTTTACAAATTGAAAATTTAAGTTTTGTTCTGCTATAAAAAACTATCTGGAATTTTAATACTTCCTGAATCCGATGTCCCAAAATTTTGAATAAATTAGATATTATAATTTTCACAATAGTTTTAATCCCCGCTTTACTTGGTTTGAAAAACGGCTTTCTCAGAAGTATATTCGCACTTATCGGAATCATCACAGGTCTCTTCCTTGCAACAGTTTATAATGACAAACTTTCATCTTTTCTTGGCTTTTTAAAAACTGATCCAAAACTTTTGTCAATTATGTCTTTTGTAATAATCATTGTTTTCACATATATTGTCTTTGTTACAATTGCGGGAAAAATTTCACGATTTAATTTCATTACAAAAACTCTGGATAAAATTCTCGGTGTATGTTTCGGCATTTTAAAAGGTTTCATAATAGCCAGTTTGATCTTATTACTTTCAACAAGTACAATAAATTTTTTCAGTAAGAAAGAGATCGAGACCTCTAAATTCTATTCTTCTGTTATTAATATTGCTCCTGATGTTTATAATTATATTCAGATCTATTTTCCCAATGCAAAAGAGTTTTATGATGAACTGAATAAGATCTTTGATCCGGTTAAAAAATCTGTTTTATTAAATACAATTTCATTGAATTACAAATTAATGGTTTCGTAAAATGCTGTTACAGGAAACTAAAATAAAATTAGAATTTGATAAGATACTTGACAATATCAGACACTATACTTTTTCGGATCTCGGTAGTTCATTTTGTGATGAGATTGAATTTATAACTTCTGAGATACTGTTAAACAAGGAACTTGATAAGGTAGTTGAGATAAAAACAATTATTGTTACCGAAGGTGATATTCCTCTTGACGGTCTAAAAGATATACGGAAATCTCTCAGTAAATTGAAAATCGAAGGATATTTCATAAGTCCGGAAGAGTTTCTTCACATACTGAATTGTCTCAGAGTATCCAGAAAATTGAAAAGGTTTGTAACCGATCTGATCAGAAACGAACCCGGTTCGTACAAACTAACATCAGAACTTGTTGAAGATCTTTTCTTTGACAAAGCACTGGAGCATAATATTGAATCTACTATAGATGACAATGGAAATGTAAAGGACAGTGCATCTTCAAATCTTAGTAAGATCAGAAAAACTATTATCTCAAATTCAGGTAGGCTTAAAAAAACACTTTCAGGAATTCTTAAGAAAGATTCAGATAAAGAATATACTCAGGAAGAATTTGTTACGCAAAGAGAAGACAGATATGTAATTCCGGTTAAAGTTGAAAATAAAAGAAATGTACCCGGGATAATTCACAGCTCGTCGTCATCCGGTGCTACTGTATTCATTGAGCCATCTGAGATCATTAATCTTAATAACGAACTGACAGAACTTCATTTTGAAGAAAAAAGAGAAATTGAAAAGATTCTTCGTGATCTTGCCTTGCTGGTTGTAGTTCATTACGAAAAGATGAAACTCAATATTGATCTGTTGTCTGAAATTGATTTCATTCAGGCAAAAGCAAGATATGCTCTGGAAACTGATTCTTCAAAACCGGTGATCACTGACAAACATTTAAGTTTAGTAAAAACATATCACCCCATTTTACTGAAATCTGCAAAACGCAGTGAAGTGGTGCCTTTGAATTTATTCATCGGAGATAATTACAATACTCTTGTAATTTCCGGACCAAATGCAGGCGGTAAAACAGTAGTATTGAAAACTGTTGGACTGATACAGTTAATGCTTCAGTCCGGAATTCTCGTTCCTGCGAATCCGGAAAGTGAATTCAGACTGTTTAAGAAAATATTCATCAGCATCGGCGATGAACAGTCACTGGACAATGATCTGAGTACATTCAGTTCGCATTTGAAATCCATAAAAGAGATCATTGATGAGTCTGATGAGAATTCTCTGATTCTGATTGATGAGATTGCAAGCGGAACTGACCCAGTACTTGGCAGCGCATTGTCTGCTTCCATTCTTAAAAACTTTTCAGCAAATAATTCTTATACAATAGTTACAACACATAACAGCGAACTAAAACAATTTGCTTACAATACAGACAAGATAGAAAATGCTTCGCTTGAGTTTGATGTGAATACACTGTCACCGAATTTTAACTTTATTACTGGTGTTCCCGGGCAGAGTTTTACTTTTGAGATCGCAAAGAAATTTAAATTCCCGGAATCTATAATTAAAGAAGCATATAATAATTTAGATCAGAATGAAAGCAGACTGGAAGATCTTTTAAAAGATCTGAATGACACAAAGCAAAGATATAATTTACTGAAAAATAAATTTGATATAGATAATTCAAGACTGCAGGGACTTACCAAAATGTACGATCAGAAGCTCAGTGAAATTAAAAAGAATGAGAAGGAGCTGAAGTTTAAAGCTAAATTCGAAGCGGAAAGAATTATAAAAGATGCGAATAAACTCATTGAAAAAACAATTAAAGAGATAAAAGAGAATAAACTTACTCCAAAGGAAATAAAAAGTGATTTTAAAAAAGAAGCAGAGATCATTACTGACATAGGTGAAGCTGAGGAAGAAATAATAGTTGTTAATGAGAATATTAATATCAGTGATTCTGTGAGATTAAAAGATTCAAATACAACCGGCGAAGTGATCGAAATTTTAAATGATACTGTATCTGTGAATGTAAACGGATTATTGCTGAAACTAAAGAAAGGTGATCTTGAGAAAATTTCCAGGAAGGAAGTTAAAAAAGAATATTCACAATCATCTAATGTAGAATTATATGAAGGCAGTATTGATTTCAGTCTGGATCTTAGAGGAAAATATACAGGAGAGATTGAAGATATTGTTGAGAAATTTATTTATGATTCTATAAATCACGGACTGAAGGAAGTGAGCATTATTCACGGAAAAGGCAGCGGTAAACTGAGAACTGAAGTGAACAATCTTCTTAGAAAAAATAAAAGAATAAAATCATACCGCATTGGAAACTGGAATGAAGGTGATACAGGAGTTACAATAATCGAATTATGAAAAAGATAATTGTTTGCGGCGCAGGTATAGGCGGAATGGTGAGTGCAATTCTTCTGGCTCACAAAGGACATGACGTCGAGATCTTCGAGAAGAATTTGTATGCTGGAGGAAAGATGAGTGAATTCAAAAAAGACGGATTCAGATTTGACGGTGGACCATCCCTTATTACAATGCCTGATGTTTTCAAAGAGTTTTTTAGAACTGTGGACAGGGAGATAAATGAGTATTTTGAATTGGAAGAACTTGAAAGTTCATGCAAATATTTCTGGGAAGACGGCACAGTATTTAATTCATATTGTGATGAAAATAAACTGTATAAAGAATTAAAAGGAGTATTTGGGGAGTCGGAAGCAGCTAACTACAGGAAATATATTGATTACGGAAAAATTTTTTATGATCTGACTAAGGATGATTTTCTTGGCAATGAATTTAAAATAAAAAATTACCTTACTATAGACGGATTTAAAAATCTCACTAAATTTATTTCGGGTAGATCGGTCAATGATATTTCGAATAAATTTTTTAAGAATGAAAAACTCAGGCAACTGATGGACAGATACGCGACTTATAATGGTTCATCCCCTTTTCTTGCGCCGCAGCTCTTTTCAATTATTCCGTATGTTGAGCATAAATTCGGATCATGGTTTGTGAAAGGCGGTATTTATAAAATAGCAGAGTCATTGGTAAGACTATGCGGAGAGTACAATATTAAAATAAATTATGGATATGAATTTACAGGAGCAGACACTTCAAAAAATAAAATTACTTCATTGAAATTTAAAGCCGGAACAGGAGAAGTAATTGAGATAAAAGATTTTGACACAGTTGTATCCAATTTTACAAACAGTAAAGTTTTTATGGAAGAAGATTATTTTGAAAATGATGACTGGTCTTCTTCAGGATTTATATTGAAATTAGGAATGAATAAAAAGTTTAGTGAATTATCGCATCATAATATTTTATTCTCAGAAAATAATGAAAAGGAATTCATAGACATCTTTAAGAATGGAATTCCTCAGGAAGATATGACCATATATATTTCAATTTCATGTAAGGATGATGAAAATGATGCACCCGAAGGATGTGAGAATTGGTTCATTCTTGTAAACTCACCTTTTCTAAGTGATAAATTCGAATGGACAGAAGAGATCAAAAATAAATATGCTGAAAGTATTATCAGCAGAATAGACAGTTTCTCCTTTGTTTTTGAAAAAAGCATAAGAGACCATATATTGTTCTGTGATATATTTACGCCAAAAGATTTTTTAGAAAAACTAAATTGTGAAAACGGATCAATATACGGATTATCTTCAAACTCAATATACCAGCTTATGAAACGTCCGGGAAATAAGTCCGGAAAGTACAGCAATCTTTATATTGCCGGAGGAAATTCACATCCCGGCGGCGGCGTTCCGTTATGTTTTCTTTCAGGAAAAATAGTTTCACAAATGATAAATTGATAAAATATTTTTTCAAAATTAATTTAACAATATGAGCAGGATATTAATAGTAGATGACGAACAGAGCATTCTCGACAGCATCTCAATGGTTCTTTCTACCGAAGGGTATGATATCGATACATGCAGTAACGGTGAATGCGCATTGCAGAAAGCAGGCAATATTGAGTATGATCTTATATTACTTGATATTAAGATGCCGAAAATGGACGGCATAGAAGTCCTTGAAAAAATTATGGAATATAACAAGGACAATGTTGTTATAATGATCTCCGGTCACGGAACTATTGACACAGCTGTTGAAGCTACAAAGAAAGGTGCTCATAATTTTCTGCAGAAACCTCTTCCGGATCTGCACGAACTTAAACTGACAATCAAAAATGCCATCGAATTTAAGAAGTCAAAAGATAAGCTTAACAATCTCAGGAAAGAATATCTCGAATCAAACAGGATAATTGGAAATAGCGAAGCGATGCATACTGTTTCCGAGCTTATAGGTAAATTCTCCAAATTAAACTCAAATGTTCTGATTACCGGAGAAAGCGGAACAGGTAAAGAGCTGGTAGCAAGACAGATCCATCTTCAGTCGTTC
>DAIPYE010000009.1:15981-30385 GCA_036782915.1 Bacteroidota bacterium
GACAGATGAAAAGATCGGAAGTGAGCTATTCGGGATCATAGAAAATAATATTTTTATTCCGGGGAAATTTGAGCAGGCTGACGGAGGAACTGTTTTTCTGGATGAAATATCAAATCTGTCAATGGAAATTCAGTCGAAACTTTTAAACGTAATTGAAACAAATAAAATAAACAGGGTTGGCAGCAATGTTGAAATCCTTCTTGATGTAAGATTTATTTTTGCAACCAATAAAGATCTGGCTGAAGAAGTCAAGAACAATAAACTACGCGAGGATTTTTATCACAGGGTTAATGTGCTGCAGATAAATATTCCTTCACTTAGAGAACACCCGCAGGATATAATTGATCTTGCAGATTATTTTCTGAGCAGGATATGTCTGGAAAATAAGATCCCGGTGAAAAAGCTGAGCGAGAAAGCGAAAAGTTTTCTGCTGACTTTAAGATGGCCGGGAAATGTAAGAGAGCTCAGGAATCTGATTGAAAGACTGGTGATCACTATCGACAAAGATGTAATCGAATATGAAGATATAGAGTTTACTGGATCAAAACATTCTAAGGAATTCAGTGAATTACTGAATAAAAATATGACGCTGAATGATTTCCAGAATGAATCTGAAAAGATATTTATTTTAAAAATGCTGAATGATTATAAATTCAATGTTTCCCAAACTGCTGAAGCACTTGAGATTCAGAGAAGTCATTTATACAATCTCATTAATAAATACAATATTTCTAAACCGGCAAAAGAAAATTAAATCTTAAACATTTTTCTGCCTGAATATTTCATATAGAAACACTCCTGCTGATACTGATGCATTAAGAGAACCCACCTGACTAGTCATTGGAATTCTCATCAATATATCGCAATGACTTTTCATATTAGCTCTCATACCGGAACCTTCACTTCCTATAATCAATGCAATCGGAATTTTCAGATCAGCTTCAAAAATTGTTTTTGCGGCTGCAGAGTCAGTTCCTGCTATCCAGTATCCGTTGTTTTTCAGAAATAATACGGAACTGCTGAGATTGGTTTCCTTTGCAATGCTGATATAATTTACTGCGCCTGAAGATGTTTTTATAACAGTGTGATTTACTTCCGCAGAATTATGTCGTGGAATCACAATTCCATTGGCTCCAAGACAAACTGCCGATCTTATAATTGCTCCTAGATTATGCGGATCTGTAATCTGATCCAGAATCAGAATTAACGGATTGGTTATTTTCTTATTTTTTTCAACCAGGTCCCTCAGAGTTTTATACTCATAGTCTTTTATAAATCCAATTACACCCTGATCTATGCCTTCTTCTTTCCCTTTACTGTCAAAAAAATTCTTAAAATCATGATATCCAAGATAAACAACATTTATGTTCTTTTCTTCGGCTGTCTTTACAATACTCTTAAGTTTATTATCCGGTTTGACTTTTTTTAAAAGTACGATTTTATTGAATTCGGTCGGGTTTGACTTTAGAGTTTCTAGAACTGGATTTTTGCCAATAACTAACATTAAATTCTAAATTTAATATGTTTTATAAAATGAGTATTATGAGTTAAACCAATATAATTAATATAATTTTCAATAGATTTGTAAAAACCTGTGAACATCATTTGATAGAGAAAATTGAAGTAATTTATAATAAGTATTCGGGAAAATTCAGCGATAAAGAGATTGCAAAAGAAACACTTTATATTGTATCTGTTCCGATCGGTAACCTTGAAGATATATCATTCAGATCAATAAATACTTTAAAAAATTCTGATCTTATTGCCTGCGAAGATACAAGGGTCACAAACTTTCTTTTACAGCAATACGGGATCAGAAATAAAACAGTAAGTTATTATTCTCATGTTGAATCATCAAAGCTTGATTATTTTATCGGCGAATTAAAATCCGGAAAATCTGTTTCACTTGTCTCAGATGCAGGCACACCGTGTATTTCCGATCCGGGTAATATTCTTGTTTCAAAATGCATAGAGGAAGGAATTAATGTAGTTTCAGTTCCGGGATGCAGTTCTTTAATTCACTCACTGATCTTATCAGGTTTTACAACAAAAAAATTTTATTTCCAGGGTTTTCTTCCTCAGAAAAAGGGCAGACAGACACTTTTCAAAGAGCTGGAAGAAATTAAAATGCCGTTAATTATTTTCGAATCGCCATACAGAGTATATAAAACACTGAAAGAGATATATGAGTATTTAGGAAATAAAGAAGTATTTGTCTCCAGAGAACTTACAAAAAAGTTTGAGCATTCTGAAAGAGGGAAAGTTAAAGATCTTCTGAACAGGGATATAAAAATAAAAGGAGAATTTGTAATTATCATAAATAACATTTAAAAAATTTAATGGAAAAATTAAACAAAGAAGAAATAAGTAAAGAAGTCAGAGTAAGATTTGCGCCTTCTCCTACAGGTTTTGT
Organism: Bacteroidota bacterium; assembly: GCA_036782915.1. GTDB lineage: Bacteria > Bacteroidota > Ignavibacteria > Tepidaquicellales > Tepidaquicellaceae > JAEUSI01. The sequence continues at coordinate 18,395 of DAIPYE010000009.1, forward strand.
TCATATCGGATCTTTGCGTACGGCATTATTCAATTATTTATTCGCCAGACATACCGGCGGAAAAAATATATTACGGATAGAAGATACAGATCAAACAAGGAAGGTCGACGGAGCGGTTGAGAATTTAATTAAAGTTCTAAAAACACTGGGAATTGAATTCGATGAAGGTCCCGTGCAGGGAGGCGACTTCGGTCCGTATTATCAGTCACAAAGACTTGATATCTATAAAAAATACTGTGACGAACTTCTGACAAATGGTCATGCTTATTATGCTTTTGAAACTTCAGAAGAGCTGGAAGAAATGCGGAGAATGCAGCAGCTCGAAGGCAGACAGACAATGTATGACAGGCGGGCTAGAGATCTGGGCGAAGAAGAAATAAATGACAATTTAAAAAAAGGAATTCCGCATGTTATCAGACTGAAGGTTCCTTTGAATGAAGAAATAAGATTTGATGATTTAATAAGAGGAACTATCAAGATCGATACAAATAATATTGATGATCAGATACTTTTGAAGTCTGACGGATTTCCAACATACCATCTTGCGAATGTAGTTGACGATCATCTGATGCAGATCTCTCATATCATCCGGGGCGAAGAATGGGTAACATCTGTCCCTAAACATATAATTATATATAACGCTCTCGGCTGGGAAGTACCAAAAATGGCGCATGTTCCGCTTATACTGAACAGCGATAAATCAAAATTAAGCAAAAGACAGGGTGATGTTTCTGTCGAAGATTTTTTACATAAGGGATATCTTAAGGAATCATTAACAAATTTCATTTCGTTTCTTGGCTGGAATCCCGGTGAAGGAGAAGAGCAGGAGTTTTTTTCAATGGAAGAAATTATAAATAAATTTACACTGGAGAAAGTACAGTCATCCGGTGCAGTATTTAATGTTGAAAAGCTTAACTGGATGAATAATGATTATATAAAGAATTATGATCTTGATAAGTTAACTGAAATGTCTTTACCATATTTTGAAAAAGCAGGAGTTGATATTTCAGATATAGAAAAGATCAAAAAGATCTTATCGGCTGTAAGAGTTTATCTGAATAAACTCGATGATATTTCAAGCCATGTTAAAATTTTCAAACAGGACAGAATAGAGCTTGAAGATGAAAAACTGAATGAATACCTCAGTGCAGATACAAGTAAAAAAGTGTTTACGGAATTATCTGAAAAGATCAGATCTCTGGATACTTTAACTGCTGAAAGTTACAAAACCGCAGTATCAGAAGTACAAAAAGAAACCGGAATTAAAGGTAAACTTTTGTTTAAACCTGTAAGAATTGCTCTGACCGGAAGTGAGAATGGACCTGAATTACCATTGATTGCAGAAATACTGGGTAAAAACAAAGTTATAAGTCTACTTGAGAGGTGGTCTTAAATTTTTAAAAATGCCGTCAGAAAATGCATTCTGACGGCTTTTCAAAATCTATCTGATCTTCTTTTTATGTCTGTTCTTCCTCAGTCTTTTCTTCCTTTTATGAGTCGACATCTTGGCTCTTTTTCTTTTTTTACCGCAAGGCATTAAAATGATTCCTTTCTGTTTATATTTATTTAATTAAAATTTTTTTCTGATTATTTTTTAAGTTTTTATCTCTTTTGTCAGTTCATCCTGAACTAATTTCTTAAATTCCTTTGAAACTTTAAACATTGGTATGTATCTTTTTCCAAGTGAGATCTGAGCTCCCGTTTTTGGATTTCTGGCGATCCTGGGATGCTTCAGATTATTTTTAAATGTTCCGAATCCTCTGATTTCAACTGTCTCATTCCTTTTTAATGAATCAATAACACAGCTTATAAAGCCTTCGACTACAATTTCAGTTTCTTTCTTACTTAACCCTGTTGCTTCAGAAATTGCCGCTGCTATCTGGGCTCTTGTCATACTTTAATTTATTGATTTTTGATTTTAATATACAAATTTATACTGAAGCAAAGGTTGATCAAGAAATTCATTTTTGATCTCATTCTTAATAGATCTCAACTCGTTATTGGAAAAACTTTCCAGAAGTTTCACAAGAAAACTGTCTTTCTTTTTTTCTCTGACCAGGACAGGTTCACCTTCTATTCCGGCAATTTTGGAAGCCATTCTCACTGCATCATCAAATGTTCCGATGGAATCAATCAGACCTATTTCCTTTGCCTGCCTTCCTGTAAATACTCTACCGTTGGCATATTCTATTAATTTCTCTTTATCCATTTTTCTGGATATGGATACTACATTCAAAAATTGATCAAAAGAATCATCAACTATATTCTGAAAATATTCTCTGTCCTTTTCATTAATATCTCTGAACGGATTACCTGCATCTTTTAATTCGCCGCTTTTTATTATTGTTTCGGAAATTCCGATCTTCTCTGAAAGCTCTTTTATATTTGTAAGATTCATAATAACTCCAATACTTCCTACAAGTGATCCTTCATTGGCAACAATAATTGTTCCTCCGCATGCTGCATAATAGCCACCGCTGGCTCCTAAAGAACTGATTGAAACAATAACCGGTTTACCTTTATCCTTTGTCCTTTTTATTATTTCATACATCTCCTGGGAAGCTGCAACACCTCCTCCGGGTGTATTTACATTAAGAACAATTGCTTTTATACTTTTATCTTCCCCGAATTTTTTGAATTGTCTTACAATAGATTCTGAGGTCAGTATAGTAAAATCAAGATTTACAACTCCGATTTTCCCGGTACCCTTTCCGGTCTGTTCATAACCTGTATCAGAATCTGAAACTATGCTTGTAAGAAATAAAATGCTTATTCCTACAAACAGCATTGCCAAAACTGCAAGAGTTATCATTATACCCCAAAACCAACGTCCTGAATTTGATTGATTATTTTGCGGAGCAGTCTGACTCATTTTATTATTTTTGTAAAGAATCTTTTTTCTTCAATGCATCCTGTGCTTTATCAGTCTCTCCGAGATTTGCATATACTGAAACCAAAAGATCATAAATGAGCGGCTCTAAATCTTTTTTTGTTAAGTTTGTAGTCAGAGGTTCAAGATAAGTCAGAGCTTCACTGAATTTTGCTTTATAATCGCTTCCGTCATCCTTGGTTCTCATTCCTTCGCCGATCTTTGCTAATGCAAGTGCGCAGTTATAAGATGCTGTTTCATAATACGGATCATTTTTTGGAAGATTTGGTACAGTTAATACTCTTTTAAATGTTTCTAATGCTGTATCATAACTTTTTAATGACATCATGCTTACTCCGGCGTCAAATATAATTCTTGCAACTTTTTCAGATGCTTCGACAGAACTCGACTTTGATGCCAGTTCATTAAATATACCCAGAGCTTTATCCTGTTCGCCTAAAGCTAAATATGTTTCACCCATTGCGCTTAATGACTTAAGACTGTCCGGGATAATTGCAGAGGAAGCTGTAAAAGAAGTTAATGCCTGTTGATAAAAAGATCTTGCACCTGCAGAATCTTTCTTGTTTTCTGCATCTATTCCGTCTTTAAAACTCTGAGCGCCTTTGTTGAATTTTTCTACCCAGAATCTGTTGATTTGATCACTGTAATTATTCGAAATTGAAAGACATTTTTTGAATGAACTTTTAGCTTCATCAAGTTTTCCCAATTCTATCTGCGAATATCCCAGCATATACCATCCTTCATCGTCATTCTGATCAATTGCTAATCCTTTTTTTAATTCTTCTTCAGCTTTTGCAAATTCCTGCTGCTGAAATGCTAATTTCCCTGTAGTTGATTGTGCAGATGAACAGCCCATATAATAAACTGTACCTGATAAAATCACCAGTGAAACAAATAATAAATATACTTTTTTGTGCAAAACCATTTTTATATTTCTCCTGAGTTAATTAATTTAATTTTTATTATTATTTATATAAATATAAGCAAAATAAGACATTTATTCAATTTATGAATTTTATGATATTTCGGATTTGCTGAATTTTGTCGATTAAATTGAGGTTAATTTATGCTGATTTTTAAAATATCCTATCTTCCGGAATTTTAAAGATCTTTTAAAAAAAATTTTTAGTAGCATATAGTTTATAGATAATATTGTCATTTTGTTTGTTAAATTTCTATTTTTTTGCCAAATTTGCCCGATTATGCCATTTATTTCATTTGTTCTCTTGGATGAAAGGTTTTATGAATCTCTATTAAATAATCTTTATCAACATGTGTATAGATCTGTGTTGTGGAAATATCAGAATGTCCCAGCATTTCCTGAATTATTCTGATATCTGCTCCGCCCTGAAGCAAATGGGTTGCGAATGAATGTCTGAATGTGTGGGGATGAACGCTTTTTTTAATTCCTGCTTCATTGCTGTGTTTTCTTATTATATCGAGAATTCCCATTCTTGATAATTTGCTACCTCTGAAATTTAAAAAAAGATAATCAAATGACTTTTTGTTTTTTAAAAGTCCCCTGCTCTCTTTTATATATTTGTTAATGAATTTAAGAGCTGTCTTTCCAACCGGCACTATTCTCTCTTTCGAACCTTTCCCGAAAACTCTGATGTAGCCTTCGTCAAATATTATATTTGAAATTTCCAGATTAATCGCTTCACTTACTCTCAGCCCGCTTGCATACATTGTTTCCAATAACGCCTTATCCCTGAGACCAAGTTTATTATTAGCATCAGGTTTTGATAGAATGATTTCAATTTCTTCAATGCTTAATACTTCCGGGAGAATTCTGGTGGTTTTTGGTGTGTCAATGTTTTCAAGCGGATTTACTGATATCTGTTTTTCCGATTCAAGATATTTAAAAAATGATTTTAATGAAGAAATAAATCTGGCTATTGTCCGGGAGTTATATTTCTCATCTGATTTACTCCCGGACTTATAAAGATAACTTAAGAATTCACTTACAATTTCTTCCGAGATCTCTGAAAACTGATGAAGTAACTTTTCATTTTCGCAATAGGCAAAAAACTTTGACAAGTCTGAACTGTATGCTGAAATTGTATTTTCGGAAAGTGATTTTTCTGTTCTGAGATAATTTACAAACAGCTTTTTATGTAATTCAAATTCATCAGACTTTTTCAATAAATTTAACAAATTCTAGAAAATTTTTATTTCTGTTTATAAATCATGATGATTTGAATTTTCTGTCAGATACGAGTTCGAGCTGATTCGAGTCCGGATACTTAATTCTGTGATGATGTATTCCCAATAAAATTTTCAGAAAACTTTCCTTGATCTTAGTCAGATCTTTCAATGTAAGATCACACTCATCAAGCTCACCTTCTATGAACCTTGATCTGATTACTTCTTCTATTTTATTTTCAAGTTTTCCCGGTGTAGGATCTTCAATTGTTCTTGTGCTTGCTTCAATAGCATCGGCAAGCATTACGATCCCGGTTTCCTTTGTCTGAGGTTTTGGTCCGGGATATCTGTAAATAAAATCAGAAAGTTCATCCTTAGATGCATTTCTTGCTTTGTCATAAAAATATGAAACGAGCGTAGTCCCGTGATGCATGGGAATAAAATCTATAATAATTTTCGGAAGTTTATATTTTTTTGCCAGTTCAATTCCGTCTTTTACATGAGAAATTATAATTTTTGTGCTGATATTCGGATTCAGTTCATTATGCTTATTATTCTGATCAAGTTGATTTTCAATAAAATATTGCGGCTTAATTGTCTTTCCCACATCATGATAATAACAACCCACTCTTGCAAGTATCTGATTTGCATTAATTGATTCTGCAGCAGCTTCTGATAAATTTCCCATTATAATGCTGTGATGGAATGTTCCCGGAGCTTTTGATGAAAGCTCTTTCAGTAAAGGATGATTGAAGTCGGATAACTCAAGTAAGGTAAGGTCCGTTGAAATTTTAAAAACTCGTTCATAAAATATCAGAAGTCCGTATGCGATTATCGGCGACATAATTGCATTGATACCGCCAAATGCCAGTTTCATCCATAATTTTTGATTGTCCTCTATATTGAGCAGATTTACTGAGAGTATTGTAAATGTATATCCTGTCAGGATAAAAAAGAAAGATCTGAAAATCTGAGTCCTGTTCTTTATATCCCTTTCACTGAATATTGCAAGTACAGATCCGCAGAATGAAATAAATAATATTGTAAAGTCCCCGCCTCTGATTGCTGCTATGAAAAAGCAAATTATTGTAACAGTATAAAACGAAAGTCTTGAATCAAATATAATTGTAAGTAGTATTGAAGCGACAGGTACAAATATCAGCAATTCAACAGGAAGGTTTATATCAAGCTTCATGCTTAAATATGCAAAGAATGCTTCAATTAATATAAGCGATGAGATTATTATAAGTTTCTGATTATCTTTAAATATATCTCCTCTGATGTAATACAGAAATAATCCAAGTACAATTATCAGAATTATTATGGAAAATATTTTTCCAAGCTGCTGAAGCAGCATATCCTGAACACCGATTCTTTCCAGCCTGATTTTCTTATATGAATCCAGTTTCATTTTAGTGAATCTGTTTACCGGATCATGTTTGCTGATTATTCTTTCATTCTCTTTTACAATACCGATTGTTTTCGGGATCTGCTGGGTTCTGTTTTCAATTTCCAGATTAGTCAGATCGGAATTGTAAAATAAATTCTCATAAATAAAATGATCTGAAATTTTTACCCCTGCTGCCCTAAGCAGAGAATCACTGATGACTTCACGATATGTATTTTGAAGTCTGACAGAAATTTCATTTTTATCCGAAACAAGATCAATGTCTGCCAGATCCTGAAGTTTATTTTTGTCACTTTTTATGGATATTTTTTTGGATAAAATTTTATCCTTATCTGTATTTATAATATCTGTAGATGATATTTCTAAAATATTCTTAAATATCAAATTCAAATAATCTGAATAAGTCAGATTTAAGCTGTCATCAGGATCATTCTTATAAAGTTTGTAAAGTTTTTCCCACTCTGAATCTGTTAATTTAAACCCAAGTTTTTCTTTTAATGGATCAATTGATTCAGAATTTATATATCCTTCACTTTTTTTTTCAAGATTTTCAGATTCAGTAAAAATACTTGTAAAATTCACTCTGAACTCGTTAAGACTGTCCTTTAAATTTATTCCGTCCTTCCTTTCGTCAAAAACCAAAGCAATGTTTCTTATTACATCCTTTATCTCCTGATCATATTCTTTTTCATCCTTATAAACCGGGAAAGTAAATGGTGCGATAAGATCTTCTGAAGACCATATTGTACCAACCTCATGAACTGATTCTATGCTTTTATAACTCGGAAGCATCAGATACAAAAGGAAAACAGTAATCAGGACAATCAGCAATTTAATGAGCTTACTTGATTGAAAGTCCAGTTCTTTTAAATAACCGCGAAATCTGTCAGTATTTTTTTTGATGGATATTTTCAGTATGCATAAAACCTTGTTATAAAAAAATAAATAAAAAGAGTAGTTCCTGAAGAAACTACTCTTAATTAAATTAATTTATCTTTATAAAACAACGTAAATTCAATTAATATAAATACAAAGTATTATATTTCGTATTTTGTAGAATAAATGACCTTTTTGTCTTTGATAAAATCATCAAAGAGTTTCTGCGTCAGCTTAATAGAATCGTCGCTTTGATTGTCTTCGATAGAGTCAAACTCTTCTTCATTCTCGCAGACATAAATTTCAGAAAAATTATTCTTGTTTTTCTTGTTTTCGAAAACAGAATAATTAATATTTGAATTTTCCAAAATGTTTTTTTTCAGAGCTTGTATAGTCTGTAGATATTCATCTCTCTTTTCAGGATGTATGTTGTAATTTATTTCAAAAATTATTTTACCCATATTATGATTTAAATTCTTTAATCTGCAAATATAAAAACACAATTACCCAAAAAAAAGATAAAGTTTAATCTTTTATTCACTTTTCTGAATTTAACTTTCAACTTTTTTTTACAATGGGAACAAGTTTAAGCTGAGTTCAGTTAATTTTTTTAATTCAAATAATTTAAATGAAACATATTTTTTCTCTATTTATAATTCTTTTCCTTATAAATACCAATACAGCACAGTCTGTTAATTCATCAGAAAATTCTGCCGCAGATAAAGAGGTCCTGAATGGACTGGATAATATTTACAATTTAAAACTGGATGAAGCTGAATCCCGCTTTAAAAAACTGCAAAAAACGAATCCAAATGATATTCGCGGTTATTTTTATGTATCCCAGATATATTTTTACAAAGCGCTTCCGACTCACGATAATGTTTATTATGAAAAATATATGGAACTTTCAGATCTGATAATTGAAAAAACCGAAGATCTTCTTGATAAAAATGAGAATGATTATGATGCAATGTATTATAAAGGACTTTCTCACAGCTATACTTCTCTGCTTATGTTAAGCCTCAATAAGAATCTTCTTAAAGCTGCTTCCAACGGAAATGACGGATACAGGGTTTTAAGCGGCTTAATTGAGAAAAAGCCTGATTATTATGATGCATATATGGGATTAGGACTTTATAAGATCGCAATTGGATTTGTACCTGATAAGTTTCAATGGCTTCTTTCTCTGATCGGCTTCAACGGGAATATTAAAGAAGGCAGATCTTTGTTGAAAAAATCACTTGAATACGGGAAGTATACTAAAACTGATTCTAAAGTTTTTTTATCTCTGTTTTCTTTAAATGAAAAAGAAGATGGTGACAGGCAGTCTCTGGATCTTTCAAAAGAATTAACTGAAGAATATCCTGAGAGTCCTGTTTTTAAGGTTTTTTATTCGGGTATTTTGCTGCAAAGCGGTCAAACTGAAGAGTCAATTAAGTTATCTGATCAGGCACTCGAACAGAACAAATATTCAATGCAGACGGAAATAGTAAAAGGGGCAAATGCTTTGCTTGGGACAGCTTACTTCCGGCTGAATGATTATCAGAAGTCAATAAAGCATCTTGAAGAATACATAAAAAACGCAAATAAGGAAGACCGGTTTAATGTTTATATGTTCACTCTCGGAGTATCTTACGAACTCTCAGGCGACAGACAGACTGCTGTTCAGAAATATAAAGCTGTCAGAGATAATTTCATTAACGAAAGAGACGGAGAATTGGATAAATTTTTTTACAGGTATGCTCAGAATAAGATCAAAAATCAATTGACTGATTTTGAAAAAAAACTGATAGTTGCAATGAATTTTAGAGAATCTTTAAAACCTGAGGAAGCACTGATTCTCTATAATGAAATGCTGCCTTTTATTACTTCTTCTGAATCAGTTACAGACGACGATAAAATCAGGTATTATTTTGATCTTGGTACGACTTATATATATGCCGGAAATCCTGATAAAGCAATTGACTGTTTTAATAAATGCATAAAGCTGAATCCTGAAGATGAGAAATGGCTTGTCCCCCATTCATACTTTGAGCTTGGCAAAATTTATCTAAGACAAAATAATAAAAGTAAATCCGCTGAAATGTTTGAGACTGTTTACAATTATGATGATTTTGATTTTGAATCTTTTCTTGATATGAGGATGGCAAACTACAGGAACAGGTAAAGCTTCACTGTAACAAAATTTTCAGACTTTCGTTAGAAAATTATCTTTTCGAATCAAATAATTTTATTAATTTAATCTAACAGTCATGAAAAATCTCAAACTTTTTTCAATTATTTTAACAGGGGTAATTATTATGAGTACAGTAATTTCTTCATTCGCGCAGAAAATATCCGGTGACGGAAATGTTGTAAAGGAAACAAGATCTTTAACTTCATTCAATAAGATTGAATCTGACGGAGTTGTAAATGTAATTCTTATTCAGTCAGGTTCAGAATTTGCTGAGGTTGAAACTGATAAAAATCTTCAACAGATAGTTGTTACATCTGTTAAAGACAATACATTGACAATAACCACAAAAAAGGATTCAGAAATAGAAAATTCCACTAAGTTAAACGTTTATGTAAATTTCAAAGATATTAAAAGTCTGGAGCTTAACAGTGTCGGAAATATAAAATCTCAAGGCCAGTTGAAATTAAGTAAACTTGATATTGAGAATAACAGTGTCGGGAATATTGATCTGAATCTTGACTGCAATACACTGGAAATTGAAAATAATTCTGTCGGGAATACAACTCTGACCGGGAATGTAGATAATTGTATTGTCGAACTTAACAGTGTGGGAAATTTAAGCGCATTTGATCTGGTTGCACAGACACTTGTAATTGAAAGCAATGCTGTAGGAAATGCGGAAGTAAATTCTGTAAAAGAAATCTCTATTTCTCAGAACGGAATGGGGAATATTGTTTATAAAGGTGATGCTGTTGTTAAGAAACTGGAAAAAAGCGGTTTAGGAAATGTAAAGAAAGAATAATTATCAGATTAAAACTATAATTCATTTAAGATGAATTCAGAAATTAAATCAAAAAATAAACTTTTAAAATCAAACCTGTCGGAATTAATTCCGGCAGGTTATTTTTTTAACATTTATCAAGAACATCCTTCACTTTAATCATTGCTTCATCGATCTTTCCCTGCGGTACATTTTCGGAAGTATAATCAATTAGATATTTTCCTTCTTCGGCTCTGATATTTACATCCACTGAAAAATTTATGAACACTATCTTTTTACTTCCCTTCAGATTATATCCGTCATTAATTGGAGTAAGCTTTATGTCATATTCCGAGATCTCTTTTGCAAAATCTGTTTTAAGTTTTTCGAGTGATGCGAGAAGTTCAGCCTTGTTTTTTCCGGGTTTGTCGATGGTTATCATTTATTTATAAATTTATTTTATGAAAAATTAATTTAATTTGAAATTTTTTTATAAAGAAAAAAGCTGCATGAAATCTCATACAGCTTTTTTAATAAAATTATATACTTTCTGTTACTTTACCAATAACATTTTCTTTGTCATGGCAATATTGTTTGAAACAAGTTTATAGAAATAAACTCCGGAAGTAAGAGAAGATGCGTCAAAATTGATCTCATACGTTCCTGCCGCCTTGAATCCGTCAGTTAATACATTTACTTCCTTACCCAGACGATCGTAAACTTTTAAAGAAACGTTTCCGGAAACAGGTAAAGCAAATTTTATATTTGTGGTCGGATTAAATGGATTCGGATAATTTTGTGAAAGCTCAAATGATGAAGGTACAATTCCTGAAACTGTGCTCTCATTCACATTTGTAATAATGCTGTAATTTATATTCATTTTATAAAGAGAACCGGTCTGCATATTCAGCAACCAACCTCTATCAGGAACCATAATTCCCGCGCCTGCGCCGCTTAAACCGGAATTAACATTAAAGAAACTTGTTCCTGCGTTTGTAGTCAGATATGCCTGTGAACCGTAATTTCCCGTCAAAACTATTGTCGGGTCTTCACGACAGACATCAGAGCCCCAGCCGCTTCCGGAATTGTTTGAAGTTATATTCCACGTTGTTCCAAAATCATTTGTCTTATATACCTGCGAACTGCTCCAGGTAGTTGCGTAACATATACTTTTATCAAATACACTGTTGCACATAGAAGGAACTTCAGATGAAGAGCCCGGTTTTACCTGAAACCAGTTTGCTCCGTAATTTGTGGATTTAAAAATATCAGCACCGTCATCACCCATATATAAAACATTTGAACTGTCCCACATTACAATAAGATCACACGGCTGATTGATAGCCGAATTATTATAAGGTGCAGTTAGCGTAAAATTCGCTCCGTTATTTGTTGATCTGTAAACTCCCGTGCCTCCGCTATTGGAAGGCGCAAAATAAAATACTGATGGATCATTCTGATCCATTTCAAGCGGCTGTCCGTAAGTGCTGAAATCATAAGCAATAACTGAAGTCCATGTTACACCGTAATTTGTTGTTCTTGAAACATTATCAGGACTGCTTTCCATTGCAGCAAGCCAGATGTTCGTATCAACAGGACTTACATAAAAAGAATGAGCTCTTGAGCCGGATGTAATTGTTGAGATCTGCGTCCAGGTTTCCGACCTGTCTCTGCTTACATAAACTTTATTTCCGTAAACTACAAAAGCAGAATTTCTGTCTTTAGGATGCATGCAA
>DAIPYE010000009.1:30432-32310 GCA_036782915.1 Bacteroidota bacterium
GAACCCAGCTGTATGTTACGGAAGATCCGGATGGTAATTCCCAGCTTTGTCCTGCGTTTGTCGTTCTGATAATTGCATAATTTAAACTGCTTACAGCAAACCCGTTATTTGCATCATAATAAAATATATCCGTAAGATTTGCCATCATAGGATTAACTTCAAAATTAAAGAAATTGCTTCTGCTGTTCAGATTATTTCTTATAAAACCTCCGCCGCCGCAAACTCTGGAATTATTTAATCCTGAGCCTGTAACACCTCTGATATCTGAGTCTGTTCTTGTTAAGACTGAAGTCCAAGCAGATGAATTATCTTTTGTAAGAATAACACCATATTCTCCGACAGCAACTATGCCGTCTGCATAATATTTCACATCAAGTAAATTTCTTGTTGTCAAAACAGGTTCCGGATTCCATGAACTTCCTCCGTTTACAGTTGTAAATACAGCACCATTTTTTCCCACTGTTATTCCTTTATTATCATCAAGAAAACTTACTGAATTAAGATCCACTGCGGATATTCCGGATGCAGAAGCAGTCCAGGTTAATCCGCCGTCAATAGATTTGTATAAATTTCCACCGTTTCCGCAAGCATATCCAATATTTGAATTTACAAAATAAACTGAGTTTAACACAATTGAAGAGCCAACATTATAAGGCGATATGGCTGAGTTAAGTTTTGATGTTTTATACACATTACCGGTACTTCCGGTGATCCAGACATCATTGCCAAATGAATAAACTGATCTGAGATTATCTGAACTGCTTGTATAACTTGACCAGGTAGATCCGGAATTTGTTGACCGATAAATTTTCCCGAGGTTTCCAACAGCAATTATGTTAACACCGTCTGGAGTGTGAATACTGTTAAATCCCTGTGAAAATACATTTGCCGATAAAAAAGCAAATAAAACTGCAAAAGATATGGTTATCCTTTTGTTCATAGTTTTTTGAGTTGATTGTTTTAAAAAATTGATTGGCGAAAATTAATGTATTTAAAGCTTAGATTCAATTAAATTTCCCTGAATTTATTTCAATAATGTCATTCTTCTGGTTTCAATGGCAACTCCGTTTACGGACAATGTATAATAATAAATACCACTTGGTAAATTACTGCCGTTAAATTCTATCTCATAATTTCCCACAGGTTTGTTTTCATTTATTAAAGTTCTAACTTCATTTCCCAAAACATCATACACTATTAAAGAAACAAATCCCAAATTCGAAATTCCAAATTCCAAATTCGTAACCGGATTAAAAGGATTCGGATAATTCTGACCAAGCTTAAATGATCCTGAAATTTCAGTCGAATTATGATTTACTGCCGATGGAATGTTTAAATAAGAAAAGACAACAGTACTGTTGCCGGCATTCGGTATTGCAAGAGTATCTGTCATTTTATTCACATAAATATCGGCAGGGTTGCTTAATCCGTTGACAACTATCACCGGAGCTGTTGAAAAATTAATATCGTATCTTGCAACAGATTGTATTCCCCATGTTGAAATATAAACATTGTCATTCCTGTCAAGAGAAATTCCGTCGCAATTGCTGTAAGGTGTTGTAATCAATGTAGTAATAACTGAATCAGCAAAGTTAACCTGTTTGATTGGAGCGCTTGCTCCCCAGCAGCATATCAGAAGTCTGTTCCTTGGAGCATCAACATATACACCGTTTGGCGTACTCGTAGTATTTGCAACATATATCCAGTATTCCTGTGTGTTTGAATTTAATTTATATATTATTGACCTATATATTATTTTTCTTTTAATTTTTTAGTTTGACAATGATTAAAATATGGTCAGAAGATGGTATTTTATAATTTTTCACAGAATTACCAAGAATTTTTTTTTGTATGACACTTTTAGAGTCAACCACGTGA
>DAIPYE010000009.1:32320-34960 GCA_036782915.1 Bacteroidota bacterium
TAATTTATATATTCTTCTGTTGGAAAAATCTGAAACATAAAGAATTCCGTTTGCATCGGCGGTCAGGTCATTGAGAAAAGTTGAACCTGAAACAGTGACATTAAAAACCTCACCGGCAGTTGTTAAGTCATAACCTTTTACTCTTGTTCCGTTACAGACAAATATCTTATTTCCGTAAACAGTCACACCGTGAATAGATCCGCCGACAGTTATGAAGTCAGTAACAACTCCCTGTCTGTCTCTTTGAACTATTTTAGAACTAGATGTATTCGAAATGAAATATCTTTTGCTGAGAGTATCATAAGTTATACTTTCCGGACTGCTGTATTGGGAGAATGATAGTGAAGAGGATATTGCAACAATTAAAGCAATTAATAAAATTTTCAACATTATATAATTTAATTTTTTGATTGTGGCAAATTAATGATAGCATTCCAAATAAAAAAGGCATCGGAGTAATTGAAATTTTCATATATCCGACCAAAACGATACTTTAAAAATTTCTGACAACCCCCTCACCACGGATTCTGTCTCAAAAACATATTTTCACCACATAGGAGCACAGACACATAGTCAATTCTGATACAAAAAACATTTTCTATGTTTCTATATTTCTATGTGGTTCAATCAAACATAATTTTGAAACAGACTCAAAAGAAGAGGTTAGCGGTTGTTTTTACTATTACAAAAAATTCAATTTTAAGTAACGAATTTTAACTTTTATTCAAAATCAAAAATTATTTTGTACAGCATTGGAAATTTTAATTCAGCCAGAATTTAATAAGTAAGTAAATTCCGCTTAATGCAAACAGAACATGAATAACTGCGATCCATTTAGGAAATTTCTTTTTAACCATTGTAGTTGTGAGCATTCCCCCGCCAAATAAAAGAGCAATTACAAATAATAATACACTCCAGTAAGGCGTATCTCCTTTGGCAAATGAAATGTAAAATATAAGACAGGCTATTCCGAATAATCCTAACGAGCCGTGAATTATTCCGACAACCATTTTCGGAGATTCACTGGTAAAAAGTTTTGCGAAAAGATAAATACCTATTGCAGCGACTATGAGATAAACTATGACTATGAATGTCAGCATAAATAAATTTGAATTATCATTTAATCTAAAATACTAATTATATAAGAGTGTTAATACATATTATTACAGCAATGCATCTATTCTCTTTGTTAAATTGAAACAGCCGACTGTTAAAAATTCGTGATCTTTCCTGAAATTCGTGGCAAATTTTTCATTCTATTGGACGATATTGAAATTGAATTTTTAATTTTTCCTCTTAATGAGTTTTTTTAATGACATTAATATTTTATTTTTACGCAAATGCTTATACAGAAACCAAAAGGTACATACGACATACTTCCCGAAAGATCATTCCAGAGAAATTTCATAGAGACACAGGTTCGAAACGTGTTTTCTGATTTTAATTATAAGGAGATCAGAACTCCGACCTTTGAGAAAACGGAATTATTCAAAAGAGGAATCGGTGAAGGATCTGATATTGTTTCAAAGGAAATGTATTCATTCAATGAAAATGAATTCACTTTGAAACCGGAAATGACAGCGTCTGTAATGCGGTCGTATCTTGAAAACAGTTTATACAATGAATCACCGTTAAAAAAATTGTTTTACATTTCAAATATGTTCCGCCGCGAAAGACCACAGGCAGGCAGATTCAGGGAGTTTTCACAGTTCGGCGCAGAAGCAGTCGGCTGCAGTGATTATTTAATTGATGCTGAAATGATATTACTTGCTGATACAATTTTAAAAAAATTCGGAATTGAAAACGCTGTAATAAAAATTAATAACATTGGTTCAGGAGCAGAAAGAAAAGATTATCTTATACAATTCAAATCATATCTTTCAAAATATCTGAACGAACTTTCGCAGGACAGCCAGAGAAGATTTGAAATAAATCCTTTGAGAATTTTAGATACAAAAGATAAAAAAGATATTGAAATTTTAAAAGATGCGCCTTTGCTTTATGAATATTTGAAAGATGAAACGAAATTATTTTTTGAAAATGTTCTGAAGAATTTAAAATCATTAAATGTTAATTATGAAGTTGATCATAAATTAGTCAGAGGACTGGATTATTATACATCGACTACGTTTGAATTCATTTCAGATTCGCTTGGCGCGCAGAACTCTCTTCTCGGCGGCGGAAGATACGATGTATTAGTGGAGCAGCTTGGCGGAAAGCCGACTCCGGGAATCGGATTTGCAGCGGGAATAGAAAGATTAGAAATGGTTCTTCAGGCAAATAATTTTAAATTTCCTGAAGAAGATCAGATAAAACTTTATATAGTAACACTTGGAAATGAAAGCAAAAATTTCGCATACAGAATTTTGAATAAGCTGAGAAAAGAAGGATTCAAATGCGAAACAGATTTTCTAAACAGAAGCGCTAAGTCGCAGATGAAGGAAGCTGATAAACTGAAATCAGAATATGTGATCGTTATCGGCGAGAATGAATTGAAAAGCGGTAATGCAAAGATCAGAAAAATGTCAGACAGCACTGAACGGGAAATCAGCGATCTGAAAAACATTAAGGAATATTTAAATTAATTTAATATGAGAACTAAACAGGTAAGACCAGATAAATTAGATTTTGAGTACGAGC
>DAIPYE010000010.1:0-33507 GCA_036782915.1 Bacteroidota bacterium
ATTTGATAATCAGAAGATTATCTATTTGATTTCCAATAAGTTTGATTTGATCTTTACAAAAATAGATACAATGATAAAATGAAGAAATGCAGAAAGATTTACAAGACGGAGAGTCACACTGTATTCTCGTCCCCGCTGTGTCTCCCGCGATCGCTTAAATTCAAAATTACCAAGTATAGCGTTGCGGGGACACAGCGGATAGAATATCTTCGTAATGAAAAAGCCTGCAATTTGCACTCTCACCTAAATCATAAAACCTTGCACTCGAAAATTTATAATCCAAATAATGCTCAACTAACTTCCATTTTCCGGATACCGGATTCTTATGAATGTAGTTTAACTTTTGTCTGATAAATTTCTCGGTTATTAATTCTTTGCAATCCATTGAATCTTCAAACACTTCATGCTTTTTATTCCTTTGTCTTTCCGACGGGTTTACAGAGTCAGACATCAACTTCAGCAAATCCTTCCTCCCAAGCATTTCAAGCCGATCAATAATTTCATAAGCCATGAATCTTTTTCCGGTACCTATAATGTTATTGATAGCTTTTTCTGAATTGGCTGTGTATGCGATTAAGTGAAGATGATTTGGCATTATAACGTAACCGCAATTGTAAACATCAAACTTGTTTAAAATTTCATACCATCGATAAATATGATCATGCATACTTGTAATTTCAAACAGGTTCAGCCACTTAAAGCAAGTAAAGGTAATGTAATAAAACGTCTCACAATTAATATTCAGTTTCTTTACACTCATTTTTTAAAAACAATATCCAAATATAAAAAATAAATTTAAGGGTAATAATTCGTGTTAGATCCGCTGTGTCCCCGCGATTCATACGTCGTTATTTTATGTACACAATTGCGGGAGACACAGCGGAGACGGGAAACATATGTCCCCTTCGGGGTCTATCGTTTTAATTATAAATTTTTATCTATAAACATATGAAATGGGAAATTGAGTTTTAAGATAAAGCACCATGAATTTTATTGCAGAAAGAATGACCTCCCTTTATCAGTGTTTAAAGATTTAATTTTGAACATTTTGTAATAACAATTGAAACTGAGTTTAATTAAATGTTTACCAGATAAATTAAATAAATTTGAAAAGAATTGTTTTCTTAATTTTAATAATTTTTTTATTATCCGAAAAAGGTTTTTGCTCAAATCCTGACAGCGGGTTAGTTGCTTACTATCCTTTTAACGGAAATGCAAATGATGAAAGCGGTAACGGAAACAACGGAATAAATCACGGCGCTACTCTTACTGCCGACCGAAACGGCGAACTTAACAAGGCATACTCTTTTAACAGTAGTTATATTGAGATCCCGAATTCCACAAGTCTTAGATCTCCCATAAATTCTCTTACCCTGGCTTTCTGGACAAATATTTCTCAATGGGATCTGAACTCTGCCGGCTTTATGTCGAAATCAAATACTACCGTAACCGGACAATATGGAAGCTTGGCTGTTAACACTCCTTACATTCAGCTTGATCTCGGAGGGCAATATGTACGGATCACAAGATACTTTGCGCTTAATACCTGGTATTTCATCTGTCTGAAATGGGACGGCGCAAAAGTAAAGCTTTATCTTAACGGAGATATTTATGATTCAGTGAATTATTCCGGAGCTTTGACGCAGGATAATAATCCTCTGATACTCGGCAAACATACACCTGTCGCAACAAGATATCTGAAAGGTAATTTAGACGATATAAGAATTTATAACCGGGCTTTGAAAGATGCTGAAATTTCAAGACTTTATAATGAAAGCAATCTTGAATTAAAAATTGTTCCGCAGGGATTTTATAATTTTCTGAATTCGAGATTGTCAATGAAAGACACATTGAGAGTTTATATAAGACAACCGTATTCGCCGTTTACTTTACTCGATTCTGCAAAAGCAATAATAGATTCATTTTCTTTCGTTGCAAATCTTCCGCTTTTCGTTCCGGCAGGTTCATATTATCTTGACATAAAGCACAGGAACAGCATCCGGACATGGAGCAGTTCGCCTGTATATCTTAAAGGAAACATCAGTTACGATATGACAACTTCCGCATCACAGGCTTATGGAAATAATTTATTTTTCAACGGAAATTTGTATTGTGTATTCAGCGGTGATGCTGTCCGTGACGGAATTGTCGATGCAGCAGACGTGAGTCTTATTGAAAATGATGCGGCAGCTTCTGCAGGCGGATACATTCAGTCTGATGTAACGGGTGACAAATTCACTGATGCTTCTGATCTGAGCATTGCGGAAAACAATGCATCAAATCAGGTATCGGAATTTACTCCGTTTACTTCAGAGCCGTCCTGTAATCTGACGTGCAACAGATTTCTTAACTGGTCGGGATTTACCTGGTGTGTCATCGGTTCAAATGAAACAAGATGCAATCCCGGACCGAATTATTTTTCTTCGGATACTGACAATGTCAGAGTTGACAGCGCGGGAGATCTTCACATCCGCATTACAAACCGAAACGGAAAATTTTATTGTCCCGAGCTTTTTACCGTTGAGACAGTCGGTTACGGATTGTATACATTTTACACTTCAAGCCGGATCGATGATCTAGACAAAAACATTGTGCTGGGTTTATTCACATGGAATGATTTGAACTGTGAAACAAATGCGAACAGTGAGCTTGATATTGAATTCACCCGGTGGGGAGATGCAACTGATCCGAATTTACTGAATTACTCCGTGCAGCCGACAAACTCCGGACAGGAAACAGACAGGTTTAGGGTTTGGCCGATGGTTCTAAACGGTAACAATTCAATTCATTTAATTGCATACTGGAAATTCAATGCAAACAACATTCCAAAAAGCAGCGAGGTTTGCAATTCAGATCCTGTATTGATTCCTGATCCGGAGAAGAATACACATCTTAACATAAATCTCTGGCTCAACAGGGGAAATTACCCTTCAAATAATCAGGAAGCGGAAGTAATTATTCATAATATTGATTTTACGCCGATGAGTATGAGTAAATCATCAGAAAAATAGAGAGAAGAAAATTTATACCTGGAATAGATAGTCATAGTATTTAAAAAACATGATTTGATTAATGATTTGGTAAAGCAAATGATAAATTCAAAAAAAATATTAGAATATCATTAACCGATCGTGACAAAATTTTTTTGGGAAAGCCATTGCAATTCAATTCACATGGAGAAAAACAAGTTAGTTTACGAACTTTATGGATTGTCGGAAGAAGAGAATAATATAATGGAGGGGAGATGACCCCACCCCCCGACCCCCTCCCATTGGAAAAATAAGGGGAGGGGGAGTTATACTTAAATAATAAATTATAAATTAAAAATATAGAAACGTCAAGTTCCCCCTCCTTTGTTTTTCAAGGAGGGGGCTAGGGGGTGGTCATTTCCGGAGATTTATATTTATTTAGCTTCTCCAAACCTCCTTTGTTTTTCAAGGAGGAGGTTAGGGGTGGCCGCATTAAAGAAAACAAACATTAACAAAAAATTCATGGGGATAATATATAATCGAAAAGATCAGAAAGTAAAAAGAAAGACTTTTAGAAATTCAATGCCGCAAGCTGAAATTATTTTATGGGGAAAATTAAAAGGAAGGCAGGTTTGTGGGTAAAAGTTCTGGAGACAATTTAGTATCGGAAAATATGTAATAGATTTTTATTGCCCTGAGGTAAAGTTTGCAATAGAAGTTGATGGAGACACCCATAATTCACCTGATGAAATCGAATACGACAAAATAAGACAATCGGAAATAGAGAATTTCAGTATTAAGTTTTTGAGGGTAAAGAATGACGATGTATTTAAGAACTTGGATGAGGTGGTTTTGGAGATTGAGAAAAGAATAAAAAAAAATATCAAAAAAACGACTGACCTGACTACTCTTTCGAGAGAATCCCATGGGCTCTTATTATCAGGGAGGAACCTTTGAAAATTATGATTTCAGCTTATTATCTGAATTTTTTAATTGTTTAAAGAAATCCAAATTTAACTATTTCTGTTTAATGTGTTTCTCAGATTGATTATTTTTGAATCAAATAAAAATTAAACTAAGGGAAACAATCAAATGCAAAGAAGCGAACTCATTAAAGAAATTGCAGATTCAATAGATGCAAAAGACGCAAAAAAGTTTTCGGAATTTATTACTGAAGATGGAATTTTCCGTTTCGGAAATGCCGAAGATGTAAAAGGCAGAAAAAATATAGAGGATTATGTGGCATATTTCTTCACAATGATAAAAGGAAGCAAACATAAGATCGTTAATCTCTGGGATGACGGTAAAAATATTGTTTGGCAGGGTGAAGTGGAATACACGCGACTTGATGAAAAAAAAGTAAATGTAAGCTTTGTAAATATATTTAACATGAAGGATGATATGATCACTGATTATCTGATCTATATTGACAATACTCCTTTATTCGCGTCATAATCAATTTCTTTTTAAAAATTATAAATAGCATTGAATTGAAAAAAACCGAATCGGAAATACTTGCTGATATATATAAGAAAGTCAGAGATTTGTCAAAAGCTTTTATCGGTGGTTTGAAAGATGTGGATATTGACAAAAGGATGGAAGCAGACGGCATTAAATTCAACAGCGCATACTGGATCGTAGCGCATCTTGTCTGGACTGAACATTCCCTTATATTGGAAGGCATCGGCGGTGAGAATATGAATATTGACTGGCTTGAAGATTACGGATTCGGTTCGGATCCGGAGAAGATAAAACTAAAGCCGCCTTATGAAGAAGTATTGAAAAAATTTGATGAAGTTCACGTCAAAGCTGTTGAGATCATAAAAGGATTGACAGATGAACAGCTTGAAGAAGATAATAATTTTGGAATGAGCTTCGGCGGATCAAAAAGCAAAAGGAATTTGATCATTCATGCCATCCGTCACGAGCCAATGCATATCGGGCAGATCTCGTGGATACTTAAATCAAATGGTATTAAATTCGCCTGATTAGACAGTTAGACAGTTAGACAGTTACATTGTTTTTAAGTTTTCTATAAATTCTATGTGGCTAAGTGACTATGGGTTAAAAAAATGATTTAGTTTTGAGATTAACTACGCACGTTAAAATTAATAACTACCAAACTCCTGCACCGACTTCAATAATATAATTCAAATGATCGATTGACATAAATCCTTTATTCTTTATACCCAATCTAATTCCCCAAAGCGGGCTTAGAAATGAAAGAAATTTTAATGGGGAGTATGTTACATTTCCGCGAATTTTGATTCCTGTTTCAAAAGCAAAATCAGTTTCAAAATCTGTATTTATTACGACGCCTGCGGAATCTTTTTCAGAGTTTTTGGTAAAGTCAACTCCCATGGAAAAATATGGATCTAAAAATCTGGAAGCTGACGGAGTATATAAAATATTATATCCGTAAGCACTTGGCTGATAACCAACGGCATACATTCTGTTCACCAGCCATCCGCCTACGATCGGCGCTTCAACATTTTTCACAATAAGCAATGGAAAGGTTATTGAAATTCCGCTTCCTTCGTCGGCTCTGTATGAAATCCCGATTGAATTAATAAAATTACCGTCAAAAAACCAGTTGAAAAATGAATTATCTGATGTATTTTCAGATATAAAAGGAGTGAGTTCATTATAATAAGATTCCATGTCATGCTTTAAAAATTCGGTTTTTGCCTTATCCGGTGAGGGCATTGGGCGTAAACAATAAACAGCATTTTCATAAGCATAGACACTGTCTTTAGTATACTTTTTTCTTAAAGGACTGTTTGCAGGTAATGGTGGTAATACCCTGAATTCAGGCTTTCTGACCTTTGCCATCCAGCTCTGAAAATCAGAAGAAAAAAGCTCACCGCCTCTTATAATATCCCTAAGACCCCATGCATCATTTTTTCTAACATTAACATCATATCCCGGAGTATAATATCCGTCTCCGTTCATATCCGTACAGTTTGCATGCTTTCCTTCTTCCACTAAAATATTGAACGGCAGAGAGAGTTCATAGTATATATTACCGGGATCGATCTGATAAATATTATCATACCACTCAAGAGCATGGGCTTTAGCTGTAACACGGATAAGGAATATAACATAGTATTTTACATTCTCTTTATTCTTTATAGATCTGACTGCAAATTTAAACTGTGACTGCTCAGTATCATTTGCATGACTTCCCAGTCCGGATTCATTTAAATAATAATTATTATAATTAATTTCAAATGCTCTGACCCTGCTGAAATCAATTACAGAATTACCGAATTCCAGATAATCTTTTTTAAAAGCAGTTGATACCGGAGTATTTTTTTTTGTAAAAATATTTGTAAGCTGATAATAAACTACCGGGGAATCAGTTTTTATGTCAAAGGGAAATGCAGCAGGTATTCTGATTCCCTTACCTGATTTTCTTTCAAGTTCAGGTTCATCTGATGAATACCAGAATACAGGTGCGCAATATGCCGCCAGATCTGATACCTTCATCTTTGGATCCAAACCTTTCCAGATTATAAGATTTTCTATTTTTACTCTATCAATATCCTGCGCTGATGCAAAAGAATTTGCAAAGATATAAAAAAGTAAAAATAAAAAAATAATAATTGACCGTATGTGCTTTGTATCAATACTTTCCAAAATACTTTTTATTTTAGATAACTTAAGTTGATCGCTTAAAACAATTAAATGAAAAATTCACCACAGATTCACTGATTATTTTTTATTGTTAAAAATAATTGTTTTTAAAATCTGTGAATCTGTGGTAAGAATTACATATTTAAATATAGAACGGTCAAATTGAGTTAATTTATTTCAGAAGTATCATCCTTTTTGTTGATTCAAAATTTCCCGAAGTAAGCTTATATAAATAAATTCCGCTTGAGAGATTTGATGCCTCAAAATTTAGATTATAAAATCCGGCTTCTTTTACCTCATTGATAAGTACAGCAACTTCCTTTCCGCTGATGTCATAAACTTTCAGGGAGACAAATCCGGAAGCATTTATCCCAAATTCGACAGTTGTATTTGGATTGAACGGATTCGGATAATTTTGTGAAAGGAAAAATCTTTCTGGTGTTCCGACTGATACTTCATTTGAAAGTTCAAAATATTCAAAACCTCCGTTAAAATCTGTCTGCTTCAATCTGTATCTGTATTTTCCTGAATTCAAATTTCTGTCTTCGAATGTATAATTTTTCTGAATATTTGAATTTCCAACTCCCTTGACGAATCCTGTTTTATTCCACGAACTATTCGGATCATCAGAATTTTTTCTTTCAACGTCAAATCCGTAATTATTAACTTCTGCTGAAGTTGACCAGTTCAACCTTACATTGCTGTTATTAACCGATGAAGTGAAAGATGATAATTCCACCGGCAGCGGGAAATCTGGAGTTATATAAACTTTTAAAATATTCTGCGCCGGACCGCTGGGACCCGCGTTTGGTAAAGTTGCTTTTATACCGCCGTAAATATATCCGGCAAAAGTTCTGCCTGTGATCTGATCTAATTTTATGATCTTGTTTGAATAATGCGGAACGGAATTGTTAAGAATGAACTTTGCATTTGTTCCAAGAAGATCAGGCATTTTCTCAGTTGATATTATTTCATCCGATACACCGGCAGAATTTTTTGTCAATGTAGTAATGTCATCAATAAACGGTACGAGAGAATCTATTTTCTGAGTGTTATCAGTTTCATCAAAATAATATAAGCTTGTACCACCGAAGAAGGTCGTATGCATATTTCCATTGGCAGCATTAAAAGCATTTAAATGAGCTGTTGTATATTGTGTCATCTTCTGTTCGAAGCTGTAATCTACGGTCGCACCGTTTCCGTCAATGTAAATTGGATTCAAATAAGGCAGGTCAACATTGTACTTAAAAACTCCTCCGTAAAGGATCAAATATTCACTGATCCCGTCAGGCTTAATTGCGGGAACAACATTCATGTCTCTTCTGTGAAATTCAATTGTATCTGTCAAAGCAGAGTAATCGGAAATGCTTACATTACTTCCGTCATCATTGATCATAAATTTTCTGATCTGATTTGAATAAACCTGATTGTTAACATTAATTCTGTAAGTTCCTGTAAAAGTATGTCCGCCGATAAGATAAAAATGGCTGCCGAGTTTGTGAAGTTCACCGCCCGCGATCTTGACTCTGTTGTCCGTAAGCTGTCTTGCGAAAGTATTTATCGGAGCGCCGAGAATTATCGCGTTTATCATTTCATTCACGTCAATGACAGTAAGTTTTGAAAAAGTTATAAGACCGTTTGAAGTGCTGTCGTATCCGTAACCGCCGGTTATGTATAGCTTATTTCCATCCTGTGTTGATTCCATATTTGCAGATCTGAGCTGGTCAGAAAATGTAAAAGGAAAATCCTGAAATATATTTCTTGACCATGTCTGACCGGTCTGAGGGTCCACGACATAAATAATTTTATTTGAAAATTGTTTCGGAAAAGAATTCACGGCATTAAAACCATGCAGGCCGTTTGTTCTTCCTCCGATGAAAAGCCACTTACCTCCTGCCTCCGCAAAAGCAAAAGAGTGTATGGCAGGAGTTCCCGGCATCGTTGTTTCTTCGATTTCAATTGTATATGTATTTGTAGTAGAGTGTGCAAAGTTTGTGTGAAAACAAATTGCAAGAAATAAAAAAGCGAATAGAGATTTTTTCATAATTAGTTTAATTAAAATATATATCAGTTTTATTTAAAAATTTATTTCAGCATAAGCATTCTTTTTGTTTCAACAAAACTTCCCGCATTGCCAGCTGAGCCTGCCGAAAGTTTGTAATAATAAATTCCGCTTGACAATGCAATGCCGTTGACATTTTGAGCGTCGAAATTAACTTCATAAGTCCCGGCAGTTTGAGTTTCGTTTACTAAGGTCTGAACCATTTGTCCCATTGCATCATAAACTTTTAATTCTACGAAATTATTTTCGGGAATTGAGTAACGGATCTTTGTATTCGGATTGAACGGATTCGGATAATTCTGATCCATACTGAATCCGGACGGGATCTCGCTGCTGATCTGATTTATTCCGATAACATTCGGAGTAATATAAACTTTAAAAATATAATCGCTTGGGAAACTTACGGTATTATTCGGATATAAAGCTCTGATCCCTCCGAAAATATATCCGACATACGTTCTACCGGAAAGTTCATTCAGCTTTATGACATCGTTACTATATTTAGGAACTGCCGGGTCTAAAATAAATTTCGCATTTGTTCCAAGCAGAACGGGAAATTTCGTCACAGATATTTTTTCTTCCGAAGAACCGTTTGAATATCTTGTAAGAGTAGTTATATCATCTATGAAAGGCACAAGAGTGTCTAAAACCTGTGTTTGAGTAATTTCATTAAAATAATACAAGCTTGTCCCGCCGAAAAAAGTCGTATGCATATTACCGGTAGTTGCATTGAACGCGGAAAGATTTGAGCAGGTATACTGACTCATTTTTTGCTCGAAAGTGAAATCAACTGCAGTTGTTCCGTTCCCATCAATGTAAATCGGATTCAGATAAGGCAGATCACTGTTAACTTTAAATACACCGCCGTATAAAATTGAATATGGTGTAACTCCATCAGGTTTAATTGCCGGAACAACATTCATATCTCTTCTGTGAAATTCAACTGAGTCAATATTTACAGAGTAATCAGAAATTGTAACGCTGACTCCGTTATCATTAATTTTAAATTTTTTGATCTGATTTGTATAATCCTGTACATTGACAAATCTTGTATAATCTCCCGTGAAATTATGACCGCCGGCTAGATAAAAATAATCACCGAGTTTGAACAACTCTCCTCCGCAGACTTTGATCCTGTTGTCATTGATCTGACGAGTGTAAGGATTAATGGGAGTTCCCGCTATGATCGCCTGTATAGTTTCTTCCACATCAAAGACAGTCAGACTTGAAAATGTTACAAGACTGTTTGACAAACTGTCATAACCGTAACCTCCGATAACATATAATTTATTTCCGTCCTGAAATGACTGCATATTGGCTGATCTTAACGGATCAGCTTTAGCAAAAGGATATTCAGTGAAAATATTTCTTGAGTATGTCTGCACAGAGGAAGGATCAACTACAAAAATATTTTTATTAGAATATTGCTTCGGGAATGATGTTCCGGCAGAAAATCCGTGAAGCCCGTTAGTTCTTCCTCCAACAAAAAGCCATCTGCCGTTTGACTGCGCAAAAGCAAAAGAATGAATAGCTGGTGTTCCCGGCATTGCGATCTGCTGAAGTTCGATGGAATATGGTTCCGGTGTTGCTGAAAGATTATTTGATGAAAAGAATAATGTTAAAACGGAAAGTAAAAAAGTTAGGAACAGTTTCATTGAAATATGCTTTGATTATTTTTTGGGGTAAATAAATATTCGACTATGAATATGATAGAATTATAGCTGACTGATTTTTAAGTATTAAGATAATTATTCAGCTATTGAAAATCAGTCTATAATTTCATCAAATGATGGCTTTTGTTTAATATAGCTGATTAAGTAAATTTGAAAAGATTCGGAAAGAATAGAGTTGTACTGATTTTTTAGAGCGGGGTTTTATATCTGAAAATGATGAGAACAATAGAGAATTATTTTATTCTTCCATTAATTCCCGATTTCATCTATCATATTTTATTCTCCCTTTAAAAGTTGACTGTTATATGTTTTAGCATATTACAAAAATAAATATAAGCAAACCCTTCTCAAAAGAAATTTTCATTCGATTATTACAGACATTGTAGCAGAATAATTGTGTTACCCGGACTAATTGTTTTATTTCTTTCCTGTTTTTAAACTTTCAAAGTCCGGTGCTTGCAGCAATTATTACAGTATTTGTAAATTAAAATTTTTCTATTTTGTCCTGCTTATCCCGAAAATCAACTTATGTTTGTATAATAACTGATTTGTTAAAATCTCTAATATATGATAAAAACAAAACTTACCGAATTACTTAGAACATTTTCCAAAAAAGAATTTAAAGAATTCGAAAAATTCATCCGCTCTCCTTATTTCAATAAAGGAAGAGACCTTTTACCTTTTTACAAATCACTGGAGCCATTCTACCCGAATTTTAATGAACAAAATTTTACAGTTGAGAATATATTTAAAGTTCTTTATCCGCACACTAAATTCCAATCAAAAAAATCTTTAAACATAATCAGAGTTTTAAGTTCTGATATGATGCAGCTTGGCAGGGAATTTCTGAAACAGGAAGAATTAAAATCTCAAAAACTTGCCGGAGGGCTTATTGAACTCAAAAGTTTGCGGAAAAGAAATTTAAAAAATCTATATTCAAAACATTATGCGAAAATACTTAAGGATTGTGATTCTTTAACAATGCCAGAAAGTGATTTCTATCTGGAGTTTCATCAGATCCACAAAGACAGCTGCAAGGTGCTTGAAATAAACAGAGCCCGTGATTTTCAGGATATGGAATTACTTTTTAATTATTTTCTTTTTGAATCCGCTAAGTTCATTTTCGGCAAGGAAGGTGAACAGAAAAATCACAAAGAAATTTTCAGTAATAATTTTATATATAATTTTTTTAAGTTTGTTGATCCGGAAAAATTTCTGACTCTTTTGAATGAAAGCAATATGTCTAAGAAGAGTAAAGATCTGATTTCATATTATACAAATTTTATTGTGTTTTCACTTAACCCGGGCAATGAAATCCGTTTAGAAAAATTTAAAGAAAGTTTTTTTAAGGTGAGAAAATATCTGGGTAAAGACATAAAGTATATGAGCTATTCTGCCATAAATCAGTATTACACCGTTAATATTAATTTACCCGAACTAAATAAATTATTCAAAAATTTACTTGAAGATGAAATTTTCGGTACTGATCCGGATCAATATATGCATTACCTGGCTTTCAGGGGAATATTCAGAAATTTTATGGAGATCGGAAAAGAAGGTGAAGCTCCGGAATTTTTAGAAAAATATAAGAACTATCTCCATCCGGATTTCAGACAGCAAATGTATGATCTTTGCATTGCTGAACTTGAAGTAAGGAATAAAAATTATAAAAAAGCACTGGATCATATACTAAAAATTGAGATATCAACCTTTTTTCTCAAATACGATATTCGAAATCTTCTTTTGAAAATTTATTATTATATGGATCACTTTGAAGAAGCCCGGTATCTGCTTCAGTCTTACAAAAAATTTCTTACAGGAAATAAGAGTGTTCAGGATGAAGCAGAAAAGCGTCTTTTAGTATTTTTAAACTTTTATGAAAAACTGTTTAAATTGAAATTATCAGGTAATAAAAAAGAAATAGAAAAGTTTAAAGCGGAGTTTGAAAATGTGTCACAAAATTCTATGTGGTTCAAAATCTGGCTGAAAGAAGAAATAAATGTTTTGCTGAATTAAATTCCGGAAATACAAATGTGTTTTCAGAATCTATTGATTTTCCGTCAGAGTCCCGGAGAGCTTGGAGACTCCGACGGAGGTGAAACAAGATCACTTATTAGGTTCGATCCAGTCATTATTTTCTTTGATAAGATCTATTAGTTCGTCAACAGCAATATCAGTGTTTATACTTTTTTTCATGACATCTCTTCCTTTATACAGAGTTATTTTTCCCGGACCGCTGCCTACATAGCCGTAATCAGCATCAGCCATTTCACCCGGACCGTTCACAATGCATCCCATTATCGCGATCTTTATTCCTTTCAGATGATCAGTTCTTTTTCTGATCATTGCAGTTGTGATCTGCAGATCGAATAAAGTTCTGCCGCAGGAAGGGCAGGAGATATATTCAGTTCTGGAAATCCGTGTTCGTGTTGCCTGTAAAATTCCGAAACTTACACTGTTAACTGTTTTCAGATCTGTAACTTCTGAATCGATCCAAATTCCATCACCGAGTCCGTCAAGCAATAATCCACCAATGTCAGTTGCGGAATAAAGCATCAGAAGTTCGTTGTCAATTTTTATTTCTTTGGCAAAAGTTTTTTTAATTATCACCGGACATTTGATTTCACGATTGATCAGCTCAATGAAAACCCGTCTCATCTCAGCCATTGCATGTTCGTTATTGCTGCTTAATATCAGAACGCATTTTGAATCATTTTTTATTTCTGTTAACAATTGTTCATTTAGATCATCAATTGATATTTCCAGAAAATTAATTCTTCCGGATCTTAATTCATTCTTTAAATAATTATCTGTATTGAAAAGTGGAAATGAATCTTCATTCTCATTCAGAGTTTTCCAGTAATTATGATCAAATATTTTTTTCAATGTTCCTGGAAGTTTGTAATCAATATTTTTATTTCTCAGATAAATGAAGTCCGCAGCGATGTCGCCGATATTCCATTTGTCAAGAGTCTCACTGTAAAGATAACCGAGATCTTTCAAGCCGTGATGATCTTTGAAAATTTTCTCATCAGCAGAAATTATAACTACAGGTACGTTATGTCCGCCGATTTTATCGACTTCCAATGTCTCCCGTCTTTTGAAATCAAACGGATCTAAGGGATTGAGATTTTCAATGACCGGAGGTATTTCCTTATGCGCTTTTCTTAAAACAGAATAACGGTTAACTAAATTTATAGCAACAGGAATTTCAAACTCCGGATCTTCTGTCAGTGAAACTCTCACTGTGTCACCGATCCCGTCTTCCAGTAATGTTCCGATCCCGGCTGCGGATTTAATTCTTCCGTCTTCACCGTCTCCGGCTTCCGTAACGCCGAGATGAAGAGGATAATTCATATTCTCTTCTTCCATTTTATTTATCAGAAGTCTGTATGCTTCGACCATTACTTTCGGGTTGCTGGCTTTCATTGACAAAACGATCTGATGATAATCAAGATCTTCGCAGATCCTTACAAACTCCATCGCTGACTCGACCATTCCGAGCGGAGTATCACCGAATCTGCTCATAATTCTGTCAGAGAGAGAGCCGTGATTGGTTCCGATGCGCATTGCAGTTCCGTATTCTTTGCAAATTTTTACCAACGGAGAAAATTTCTGGCGTATTCTTTCGAGTTCGGATTCATAAGTATCATTCGAATATTCAATGAAGTCGAATTTTTTCTTATCGGCATAATTTCCGGGATTTACTCTTACCTTTTCAACTATCCTTGCCGCGAGTTCAGCAGCATTAGGAGTAAAATGTATATCTGCGATCAGCGGAGTTTCGAAACCGCGTTTGCGAAGTTCTTTTTTTATATTTTCAAGATTCTTAGCTTCATTCAGACTTGGCGCAGTAATGCGGACATAGTCCGAGCCGGCTTCGATAATTCTGATTGATTGTTCGACAGTCGCATTTGTATTCATTGTATCAGTGGTGGTCATAGACTGAATACGGATCGGATTTTCACCGCCGAGAGGTATATTTCCGATATTTACAACGCGGGTATAATATCTCGAATAAGAAGTTAATGAGTTGCAGTATTTTTTTGAAATAGTATCAGTGTTCATTTAAATGATTTTTACTTCAAAGAACACAAAGATAAAATAAGTTCACAAAGGGAACGCAAGAAATAATTTCTTTGTGATCTTTGTGCAGATACTTTGTGCACTTTGTGTTTAAATGTTTTTGTAATTTTTATCTTAATTTCTTGCTTTCCTGAAACAAAATCTTTTTTTCTTCCGGAGTTAAATTCTGATAACCGCCTTCGCTTAATTTATCAAGAATTTCATCGATTCTTTCCTGAGCCTGTTTTTCCTGATCTTCGATCTCTTTTTTGTAATCAGTATATTCGATCTCTTTAAATTCAGCATTTGAAACTTCACCTCTGATCTTTGACCCGTCTTTGAAAACAGGAGAAGGGCTTGTCCGTTTATCGGATGAAACAAAGGAAGTGAATTTATTTTTCAGTTCGTTTGAACCGCTGAAAAAATTATTTGAAGATCCTTTATAATAGATCAATAAATAGATCAGTCCTACAACACCTCCACCGATATGAGCAAAATGCGCAATGTCTGAATCTTTGCCGCTGACAACGGAAAACAGTTCAAAAACAAAATAAAAAATTATAAGATACTTAGCTTTAACAGGAATTATACCGTAAATGTAGATCATTCTGTTCGGGAAAAGATAACCGAATGCTACAAGAATTCCGTAGATCGCTCCGGATGCTCCGACGGTCGGACCGACAGAACTGAAAAGCGGAGCCAGAAATAAATTACATAAACCCGCTCCTATACCGCATAGGAAATAATAAAATATAAATCTGTTTTGTCCCCATAAGTTTTCAAGTTCTGCACCGAACATCCACAGAACCAGCATATTGATCAGCAGATGCAAAAAACCGGCATGAAGAAACATATAAGTTACAAGCTGCCAGGGATAAAAACTTAACTGAATTATCTGGCCTGAAAGATCTTTATAGAGAACCGGAGTGAGAGGATTTAATGCAAAATATTTTGTGACAATAAGATCAAATGAAATATCACCGACCATAAAGCCGGATAAAATTAAATTAAAGATAATATATATGACGACATTTGATAAAAGCAAAAGCTTTATCACCGGAGGGAAAAGTGAAAATCCTCCGAAAAAACTGTTTTGTCTGAATGAATTGTTCATTAATTTTTTAAAATTCTATAAGTTGGATATTGACTGAGCTTTTTCGAAATCCTGAACTGTATCGATCTCCATACACATGAATTCCGAAACATCAATTGCATATATACTGTTCCTGAGATCATTTTTTGCTTCGGAGAAATCGATTATTTCCTGAAAAGAAGCTTCATAAAATTCATTTACATTATTTTCCTTCACAATCTTTCTTTCCAATATAGCAAACAGCTCATGCATATAGTATGAAGAAAACCTTTCTATGCCTATGGATTCTCCCGCTGAAAGGGGGATTGAAATTTCTTTCCCGATCTCCATAATTTTGAAATTATCCTGATCATCGAGAATTACTTTTATCTGTTCATCGTCGAGATGTTCAGTGAAATTCACTGCAAGGCAATTCTCTTTACCGGAGTTTAAAAGTTTTGCAATTATCTTTTCATCAAAAAGAATGTCACTGTCAAGAAGGATAATATCGCCTTTGACAAATTCCTTCGTCATCCATAATGAATAGGAATTATTATTATTTTCATGATCAGTATTTGTGATAAAAGTTTTGCCGATTTCCGGGAAGGCAGAATTCACAAAATCCTTTATCATAATTTCTCTGTAGCCTGTTACAAAAATAAAATCCGTAATTCCGTTTGCAACTACATTTTCAATGGTTCTTTGCAGAAGATTTTTACTGCCGATTTTCAAAAGGCATTTCGGAGTAGTGTCAGTAAGAGGTCTCAGTCTTCTGGAAACACCTGCCGCTAAAATAATTGCCTGCATAATTTTTTCAGTGATTTATTTTGATTTTGATAATTGTTTTATGATCTGTTTCTGCCGGATCAGAAGAATAATGAAAATGAGATTTCCAATTGTCACAGTAAAAATAAGATAAAGATCGACCCTGTTAAAAATTGAAAATATTATCAGAGCAACCATGTGAGTAGTAGATCCGAGCCAGCTCCAGAGCCGGAGCAGAAGTTTGTTTTTAGATTTGTATACATCCGGGGTCACATTCAGCTCGATATGTTCAGTGAAATTTTTCTGTGTAATGCAGTAAGAAAGATAAAGCGAGATAAGAAATTTTTCCAGACGATTCCCTACTGTTTTTTCAAGTCTTTCTTTTTCATGCGAATATTCTGCTATTTCATCATCGAGACCTGAAGCTTTTTTATAAACATATTCCAGATAAGTATTTCTGTAATGATCAAAGAACATATTCTGAAGCGCTTTTGAAATTCCCGCTGCAATTGTCACCGGCCAGCTGTAAGTAGCATCTCCCGTGATAAGTGTCATTGCAGATCCGAGACCAAGGAAAACTGATATTGACGTAAGATAATCTATGAATCCGTCAACCACTCTTCCTATCTTTGTTCCGTTCTTTTTCAACCTTGCAAGCTGACCGTCCATGCAGTCAAGAGTATTGCAGATAAAAAAACATAAAGAGCCGAGCAGTAAAAAATTATAAGAACCGAAACCGTAAAAAACTCCTGATGAAATTCCGAAAATCAGCGCAACGGATGAGATCTGATTCGGAGTAATGTTAGTATTATAAATTAACTTTACAAATAAGAACGATATCGGACGGAAAATATACAGATCAAGTATTTCTTCCGAATCAACTGTTTTTAAAGACTGTTTGAATTCCGATAAAAGAGACATTTATTTAGTTAATTTAAAAAAAATTATAATTCCACCTGGGTACCGACCTCATAAACCCGTGTCGGAGGAATATTAAAAAAGTCAGTAGCTCTCTGCGCATTGTTTGACATCAGGATAAATATTTTATCTCTGAAAATGCCAAGACCTTTTTTACGATTTGGGATCAGGGTTTCTCTTCCAAGGAAAAAAGTAGTATTGGACATTTTAATTTTAATACCCTTGAGATCAAGCAGATCTATTATCTGTTGAATATTGGTCACATCCATAAATCCGTAATTTGCAATTACCCTGTAAAATCCTTCGGTCGGCTCTTCCCATTGAATTCTTTCTTCAAGTTTTATGTGGGGAATTTTATGAAATTTTATGGTGAGAATGATAACCTGTTTGTGCAGTAATCTATTATGTTTAATATTAAGGATCAAAGGTGGCGGAGTACCACTGGGGCTGCTGGACATATAAACGGCAGTTCCGGGAATGGCGATCATCCTGATACTGAGAAATTCCGTAATAAAATTTTCAATCGATATCGTCTGAGCATGAATTTTTTCCAGAAGATTTTTTCTGCCTTTGTACCATGTGGTCATCATGAAATAAATTACAGCGCCCATTGTCAGAGGAACCCATCCTCCCTGCATGAATTTATAAATATTCGCACCCCAGAATGAAAGATCGATAAAAAGAAAAAATGATGTAACAAGAATAACTACAGGTTTACTCCATTTCCACAGTTTGCTCATAGCAACTGCAAGCAAAATCGTAGTTATAACCATAGTAGTCGTAACGGCAATTCCGTAAGCTGCCGCTAAATTACTGGAAGATTTAAATCCCAATACCAGCGCAAGGGTTGCGATAAGTAATGCATAATTAACTCTTGGAATATAGATCTGCCCTCTTTCCTGTTCGGAAGTATGCAGAATATTTATTCTCGGAAGAAATCCCAGCTGCAAAGCCTGAAAAGTAATTGAGAAAGCGCCGGAGATGAGTGCCTGTGAAGCTATAACAGTCGCAAGAGTCGCAAGAACAACTAGCGGATATAGCGCCCAGTCCGGAGCGAGATAATAAAACGGATTTTCAATGGCTTTTGGATCATTTAAGATCAGCGCGCCTTGTCCGAAATAATTCAGAAGAAGGCAGGGAAGAACCAGTCCAAACCATGCGAGTTTAATGGGAGTTTTACCGAAATGTCCAAGGTCTGCATAAAGCGCTTCACCTCCGGTAACAACAAGAAATACAGAACCGAGAATAAGAAAACCGGTAAATCCGTTTTCAACAAAAAAATTAACCGCATAAAGTGGATTGACAGCGCCGATAACTTCGGGATTTTTGATAATTGAAAAAATACCCAGAAGGG
This sequence comes from Bacteroidota bacterium, assembly GCA_036782915.1. Lineage (GTDB taxonomy): Bacteria > Bacteroidota > Ignavibacteria > Tepidaquicellales > Tepidaquicellaceae > JAEUSI01. Next base: position 18,515 of record DAIPYE010000010.1, read on the forward strand.
CAATTACAATGAACCAGATAAACGTTATCGGTCCGAAAATTTTACCGACTCCGGCAGTACCTTTGTGCTGAACAGCAAAAAGAATGATAAGAATTATAACTGTCAGCGGAATTATGAAAGGTGTAAAGAACGGAGTGGCAACTTTTAAACCTTCCACGGCGCTCAGAACAGAGATCGCCGGTGTAATAACGCCGTCGCCGTAAAGTAATGCTGCTCCAAAAAGTCCGATCGTAGTAATAAAAACATATTTCCAGCTTGATTTTTTTTCTGCGGAGCTGACAAGTGACATCAGGGCAAGAATTCCTCCTTCACCGTCATTATCAGCCCTTAATACTATCAAAATATATTTAATAGAAATAATGATTATAAGCGACCAGAAAATAAGTGAAAGTACACCAAGAACATTATCGTGATTTGGAGTGATGGGATGATGTCCGTAAAAACATTCTTTCAGAGCATACAAAGGGCTGGTTCCAATGTCTCCGTAAACGATTCCCAGCGCACTGAGGGAAAGCAGCATCAGATACTTCTTTCCGGACTTGTGTTTTTCCTCTGCAGTTAGTGGCTTTGCATCATCGGGGTTTTTAGCCGGGTCTTCTTTATCGGTGTGATTCAGAGTATGTATTCATTAAATTACTGCCTGTTAATAATTATTATTAATTTTGAATTCTTAAACAAAAATTATTTAAAATTTAATTGTAATAATGATTAATTTTCTTTTCTCAGGAATGCTAAAAAAGTATAATTTTGTATAAAATATCAGACAGTTAAAAAAATTGTTTATTCTAATTTATTTTATTCAAAAATAATTTAATAAACCATTAATTACAATTAATTTAAGCTTAATTGCTGTTATATGCGTTCATTGCCGTCCAAAACGATTTCAATAATTATAGTTTAGTTTGAATTTTAAATATTTTTGAATGAAATAATTTGTTTTTAATAACAACCCCCTAACTCCCTTTTTTGATGGTGAATTTTATAACAGCAGAATAAAAAGTTGCCCTCAATTTTTTAATTACCACAAAGGTCACAAAGGATGCGCAAAGAGCGCAAAGGAAATTACATAAATGTCATATTTCAATAAAAAATTAAATTCTCCGCGAACTTTGCGCATACTTTGCGTTCTCTGCGTTAAAAAATATGAATTCAATTTAAAACGTTTTGGACGGATGTGATATACGTACAACTCTGTCCAAATCGTTTGATTGAAAATAAAAATAATATTTTAATTTGTCCGTTTTCTTTTGAAAGAGCCCGGCAGAGTCGGGTAAACGTCAGAAAGTTTTGTAAAGAAAACTCTCCCGTTCGCCTTGAGGAGCAGGCTATAGAAAAATTGATAGCCTCGCGGAGCGGGAAGCGGGTAGTTTATAAACACAAAATATTCCATTCAGAAATATTAAAAATTCAAACTAAACTACAATTATTGAAAGCGATTTTGGACAGCATTGATATTCCTTCAAAACGAAAAAACTGCCTTATATTTCACAATTGTTCAGAAATAAATAGAAATTACATTTTAATACAAATAATAGAATATTCAAAAGATAAAAATTTACAAAAAGTGCAAATTTGGACTATTATGTAACAAAGAACTCTGACTTTGAGATGTCATAATCTCTTTTATTAAGGCTTATTTTTCATTATTTTAATACCCAAAATCAAATTTTAAATAAAGTATCAGAATACTTCAAAGGAAATTTAAGAGAAATTAAAACTCTTATCCGGAAGCCCCATTTAAACAGAATTCCATTTTTCAAATTGTAAAAGAATAAATCAGGTATTTATTTATTATTTTTAAAAAAATATGAGAAAAATCCCGTTTATAATATCGATTGTAATTACCTGTTTACTGGTATTTCTATTAAACAAAAATATGAAGATCGGCGGTCAGAATGTTCCTGCTTTTGGGAATTTTCTTAGTCCGCAGCACGGATTATGGAAAAATGCGGAGTCATTAAAAGAAAACTATTCCGCTGATTTGAACTTTCCGGGTTTAAAAGGAAAAGTGAATGTTTATTTAGATGAAAGACTTGTGCCGCATGTTTTTGCGGAGCAGGAGAATGATGCTTATTTTGTGCAGGGATATTTGCATGCGAAGTTCAGATTATGGCAGATGGAGCTTCAGACAAGAGCGGCTGCCGGCAGGATAAGCGAACTTATGGGAGATGTAATGCTTGACCGTGACAGGAGTTTCAGGAGACTGGGAATGATATTTGCCGCAGAAAACACATTGAAAGAAATTGAAAAAGACGAAACGGTCAGAAATGTTTGCAATGCATATACAGCCGGTGTAAATGCATATATTGAAAATCTGAAAGAAAGGGATTTTCCCATTGAATATAAACTTATCGGGAATAAACCTGAGAAATGGAGTAATTTCAAATCAGTCTTATTCATGAAATATATGAGTTACGATCTTGCGGGATATGATGAGGATTTTGAAATGACAAATGCAAAGAGTTTTTTCAGCAGGGAAGAATTTGAAATACTTTTTCCATTAAGTGATACACTGATCGAACCTGTAATTCCAAAAGGAACAATTTTTGAAAAACCGAAAGTAATTCCTATTATTCCGGCAAATGCAGATTCAGTTTATTTCAATCAGAAGATCAATATTGAAACAGAGGAAAACAAACCTAACAGAGAGAATGGAAGTAATAACTGGGCTGTTAGCGGTACAAAAACAAAATCCGGCGCGCCGATCTTTTGCAATGATCTTCATCTGACATTAACACTTCCTTCTGTTTGGTATGAAATTCAGTTAACCTCGCAAAAGCTGAATGTTTACGGAGTGAGTTTCCCCGGAGTCCCGGGAGTAATGGTTGGATACAACGACAGTTGCGCATTCGGATATACAAACGGAGGCAGAGATGTAAGAGATTATTATGAGATTAAATTCAAAGACGACAGCCGTAACGAATATCTTTTTAACGGCTTGTGGGAGAAAACTGTCTGGCGTATTGATACAATTAAAATAAACGGCAAGCAGGATTTTATAGATTCAGTTTCTTACGTAATGCTGGGAAACGATCTTTGTCCAGTAATGTATGATAAAACTTTCAGCGGCGGAAAGAATACAAACCGCAAAGAATATGCTGTAAGATGGAAAGGAAATGATCCGAGTAATGATCTGAAAGCATTTAACCTTTTGGATAAATCACAAAATTACAGTGATTTTTATGAAGCGATGAAATATCTGAAGACTCCGGGACAGAACTGCGCTTTTGCCGACAAGCGCGGTGATATTGCAATTCTTACACAGGGTGAATGGCCGGCGAAATGGAAAGGACAGGGTGATTTTATAATGCCGGGATTTGACACTTCATATTTATGGCAGGGAATGATACCTCAGGATGAAATTCCCTTTCAGTATAATCCTGTAAGAGGATTTGTAAGCAGCGCAAATCAGATTCCGGTCGATGACAGCAATTATCCGTATTATGTGGGAAAAAATTTTCCTGTGATAAGAAGTATTGAGATAAACAATAGACTGAATGCGATGAATAATATTACTCCGCAGGAAATGATGGCAATGCAGACAGACAATTATAATCTTGTAGCGGAAATGACAAGACCCGTGATATTAAAAAATATAAAAGTAAGTGAATTAAGTCCCATTGAAAAAAATTATTATGAACTTTTAAAGGAGTGGGATCTACGCAACGATACAGGTTCGAAAGGCGCAACAGTGTTTGAAGTTTTATGGGTAACATTATACAAAACAGTTTTTGACGATGAATATACAAAAGCTCCTAAGAACACACAGCCGCCAAGCGAGATCACATTTCTAGAAGGAATAGTAAATGATACAGCTTACAGATTTATTGATAACATCAGTACAGATGAGAAAGAAACATTGTCCGAGGCTGTTACATCTGCATTTAAGAAAGCTTCGATACAATTAAAAAAAGCTGAAGACAGTAACAAATTAACATGGGAAAGATACAAAGGAACATTTATAAATCATTTAACAGGATTACCTGCATTAAGCAGAAGGAATTTAAAGATCGGCGGAAGCAAGCATAATATCAATGCAACAGAAGCAAATCACGGTCCGAGCTGGAGAATGGTGGTAAGTCTTACAGAAAAAACAGAAGCATTCGGCATTTATCCTGGAGGACAGAGCGGAAATCCTGGCAGCAGATATTATGATAATTTCATAGACACCTGGGTTAACGGACAATATTATACATTATGGATGATGACAAAGGATGAGATAAATGACAAACGAATTAAATGGAAAATAAATTTTTCCTCTTAAAAAACTGTAGAAGAATTTAAAATATAAGCATGAAATTTATATCAGCAATAATTTTAACGGCGGCATTAAGTTATATCGCAGGCATGTTCTTACCATGGTGGATCATAGCTGTAATAGCATTTTTAACAGCGGTGCTTTTATCTCAGAAACCAATGAAGTCATTTCTCTGCGGTTTTATATCAATATTTTTGCTTTGGGCGGGAATGAGTTTCTGGATAAGTTTTAACAATAACAACATACTTGCTTACAAAATATCAATGCTGATCTTTAATATTAGTGTTCCGTCTCTGCTGATTATTGTTACGGGATTTACCGGCGGACTTGTTGCCGGATTTGCAGCGCTTGCGGGAAGTTATTTAAGATACAGACCTGAAAGGATTAACTGAACGGATCCCGGAAATTCAGACTACCGATAAAAAATTTTATGAATAATATTACAAAAAAAAAATCTATAAATGTATTTTGTCTGCCTTATGCCGGCGGCAATAAATATTCATACCGAGAATTTGAAAAAACTGCGCCGGAATTTCTGAATCTTATAACTCTTGATTATCCGGGAAGGATACCGAGGATCAGAGAGCCATTGTTGCCGGATATTAACGGACTTGTTAATGATATTTACAGACAGATAAAACATAAGACCGATCTTAAAGAGTATGCGATCTACGGACACAGTATGGGCGGACTGATAGCAAGTTTACTTACAAAAAAATTGATTGAGAATAAACACAGAGTTCCATTGCATCTTTTCATTACAGGCACATCAGGTCCGTCTGCGCCTTCGAGAAGAGAGAAAAAAAGACATTTACTCCCACAAAAAGAATTTCTTCAGGAAATGAAAGATCTAGACGGTATTCCGGAAGAGATATTGCAAACCGAAGAGCTGCTGCATTTTTTTGAGCCGGTGCTGCGGTCAGATTTCAGAGCATGTGAAAATTATATACATACAGAGACAGAGCCGTTTAATATTCCCGTTACAGTTATAACCGGAGCGGACGAAGATATGGAAAAGGTAGATATTCATTTATGGCAAAAAGAAACCAGGCAGATTGTCGACTTCAGAGTTTTACCCGGAAATCATTTTTTTATTTACGATAACATTAATGAAATTATGGAGATCATTTCGGAAAAATTATCTGTTTATACAAAGTTAACACATTAATTGTATATTTAATCCGGCTTCAGTTTGTAAAAATTATTCCGGGAAATAAAATTTTCAAATTACCAAATACTATAAACATTAATTTATTTTTATGAAACCATATAAAGAAATTGCATCAGTAACAGAGTTATCCAGTGAGGAATACTGCAAAGATTATCTTGGTAAAAGTATACCTGTAGTGATAAGAGGCGGCGCGAAAAATATGTCTGCATTCAGGAACTGGACTGCTGATTATTTAAAATTTGTGATCGGTTCAAAAGTAGTTGATATCAGTCAGAGCACGAGCGGTGTTTTCAATTATCATAAAAAAGAAGTGAAGATCCTTCACATGCCATTTGATGAAGCAGTGGATTATCTCAATAAAAATAATTCAGTATATATTCAAATGGCTTCAATTGCAAAGGATTACCCTGAAATACTTGGAGACATTGAAGAACCCCAATGGATGGAAAAAACTGATGTGATGAAAAAAACCAATTTCTGGTTCGGCGGCGGAGGATGCGTTTCACCTCTTCATTTTGACAATTATCAGAATTTCTTAGTTCAGATAATGGGAAGAAAGGAGTTAACATTATTCTCGCCTGAGGACACAAAATATTTGTATTCAAATACAAAAGGCGAGCATAATTTAAGCCAGATCAGTCTTATAGATCTTGAACATCCTGATGAGAATGAATTTCCGTTATTAAAAGAAGCGCAGGGATATAAAGTTGTGCTGGGACCGGGAGATATTTTATACATTCCACTTAACTGGTGGCATCATGTAAAGACACTTGATCTTTCGATCAGTATTAATTTCTGGTTCAGCAGATTTGAATTTGTGGACGGATACGGATATGATTCCGAGAGCACCGAGAATTTAAAAAATACAGTAAAAGCATTTTTAGACTGCGGAGTAAATATTGATCACAGGAATTACGAGGGAGAAACAAATTTACTAATTGCCTGCGATAAAGGTCATTTGAATATTGTAAAAGCTTTGCTGGAAATGGGAGCAAATCCGGAAATTAAAAGTAAAAAGAATGAAGGACTAAATGCTTCCGAGCTTGCTGCTAAAAGGGGTTATTCAGAGATAGTAAAATTATTTCAGGAAACCAGTATAAATAAATAGAATGAAATTGTAAATAAAGATGACATCCTGAAGATGACATCCTGAAGATGACATCTGAAAAATGAAGTATTCCTTTTGATTTTCGATGTGTTCTTTTATGTTGATTAAAAACCGAAAAATTGTGAGAATGAACGGACCCCGGTTCAAATAAATTAAATTTAAACATACATGCAAAAGACAACTTATCCCCTTCACTCCTCACAGCGGGACATTTTTGTGGATCAGTTGATAAACAAAGAGAGTCCGCTTTATAATATCGGCGGATATATTAAGTTAAAAGGTTCACTGAACATAGAAAAATTTCATAAAGCTATAAATTCAGCTCCTGAAGTTTTTGATGCTTTTAATATGAGATTTGACCTCCAGTCAGCTGATCCTGTTTGTTATTTGAATTATGATAATGATAACAGCAAGGGCGAGCTTAAAGATATGGATTTCAGCCGGAAGAAAGATCCGGAGTCTGAAGCAATTTCCTGGATGCAAAACCGTTTTAACACCCACTTCATTATAAAGAAAGAAAATCCGCTTTATGAACAGTCATTACTAAAAATTTCAGAAAATGAATACTGGTTTTTCGGGAGATACCATCATCTGATAACTGATGGTTACGGATTCATTGTCTTTGTACAATACTTTGCCCAGAAATACAAATCTTTAATTACAAATGATAACAAAGAATTTGTTTATCCTTCCTATCTTAAGGAAATAGAAGAATCAAACAAGTATCCTGAATCAGCTGCTTATGAAAAGGACAGAATATACTGGACAGATAAAATAAATTCGAAACCGAATCCACTGATTCAAAGAAAATACATTCAGGAAAACAGTTCAGGATTTAACAGTTCGAATTACATTTATGAACTGACAGAAGATCAGAGAGAGAAGTTTGAGAAAATTCAGCTTGACACAAAAGCCGGTATTCAGCAGCTTACAATTGCAGCGCTTCTTATATACTCAGGAAAAACTTCAGAGCAGACAGATTTTGTTTTCGGAATTCCTGTTCATAAAAGAGGTTCGAAAGTTCTGCGAAGTATAGTTGGAATGTTCAGCGGCATACTTCCATTCAGGGGAAATTACAATAAAGATCAGAAGTTGTCAGATCTTCTGAAAGAGATAATGCAGATTCAGAAGAATGATTACCGTCATCAGAATTTTCCCTTGAGCGATATCAGCAGAAATCTGAAAGACAGATCTTCACAGGAATATTTATATGAGATCAGTGTTAATTATGAGCCGCTGAATTTCGAACTGGATTACGGACCCGGTATAGAGGCAGACATACTGCGACTTGAGAGTGACAGCGAAAGAAATCCGTTGCAGATATTCTGGCGTGATTACGGCAACAGAAAACCATTGCAGCTGAAGATAAATTACGGTAAAGAATATTTTAACAATACTGAAATAAAATTATTTGCGGAAAGTTTACTGCATATTATCAATAGTTTTCCCGATGCGCTTAATGAAAGTATAGGGAAGATAAACATCATTCCTGAAAAAGAAAGATCATTGCTTGAAAGTTTTAATGATTCTTTGGTGAAATTTTCAAAAGGAAAAAATCTTGCGGAAATGTTTCATGAGCAGGCAAATAAAACTCCAGATAATACAGCACTTGTTTTTGAAAATAAAAAGATCACATACAGAGAACTGGATGAAAGTTCAGACATTCTTGCCGGTTATCTTATCTCAAAAGGAGTTAAAGCTGAAGATCTGATCCCGATTTGTATCGAACGAAGTATAGAAATGATCACTGGAATTCTGGGAATACTTAAAGCGGGAGCAGCATACGTTCCTGTAAATCCGCTTTATCCCGAGGACAGAATAAAATACTTAATGGAAGATACTGATGCAAAAATAATTTTAAGCAGTGATGGAAGTTCGGATAAGATCCCCGAATCTGATAAATACGAGATCTTAAAAATTGATGAATCGATCCCGGAAATCAGTAAAAAGAGTAAAGAAAAATTAAAGACTGAAATTAATATAAAGCCGGAAAATCTCGCTTATGTAATCTATACCTCCGGTTCGACTGGAAAACCTAAGGGAGTTTTGATCGAGCACAGGACTGTTGTAAATCTTGTAAACGCGCAGAGTTCATATTTCGGGATCAATTCCGGCGACAGAATTTTGCAATTTTCAAATTTCAGTTTTGATGCATCGGTGGAGCAGATCTTTACAGCGCTGCTGAATGGAGCTTCGCTGATACTGTTTCCGGAAGGTCTTCAGATGCAGCCGGAACAGTTTGAGAATTATCTAAATGAAAATAAAGTAACGCATTTGCACGCTACTCCATCATTTCTTGAAAATCTGAATCCGGATAATTATAAAACACTTAAGAGAGTAATTGCCGGCGGTGACATTTGCAAAAAGGAACTTGCTGAGAAGTGGAAAGGCAAAGCAGAATTTTACAATGAATACGGACCGACTGAAACTACTGTAACTTCAATTGAATACAGGGACGAAGGAAAAAATAAAAACAATATTTCATTGCCTGTCGGAAAGCCGCTTGCAAATATAAAAGTACATATTGTAAATACTGAAAATGAAATCTGTCCTGTTGGAATAGCGGGAGAGATATGTATTTCCGGTGAATGTCTTGCCCGGGGACATCTGAACAGACCTGAAGTAACGGAAGAAAAATTTGTAAAAACTCCGTTCAGCTCAGAAACTGATTCTTATACTGATTATTCACGAATGTACAGAACAGGTGACAGCGGAAGGTGGCTGACTGACGGGAACATTGAATATCTGGGAAGAACTGATGAACAGGTAAAGATCCGCGGATACAGGATCGAGCCGGGTGAAATTGAAAGTGTGATAAACGAATATGAGTTTGTAAAAAATTCTGTAGTCGTTGCAATTCCTGACAGCAGCGGAAATAAAAGACTAGTTGCATACATAGTGGCAAATGGAAATTTTGAGCGTGAAGAAATTCAGGATCATCTTCGAAAAAAACTTCCGGATTATATGATACCTTCACTTTTTATTGAAATGAAAGAATTGCCTGTTACTTCGAACGGGAAAGTAGACAGGAAAGCATTGCCGGAGCCGGATGCAGCAGAAAATATTTCAACTGAATACGCAGCGCCGGAAAGTGAATTTGAAATAAAGCTTGCCGGATTATGGAAAGAAATTCTCAAAACAGATAAAGCCGGGATCAACGATAATTTCTTTGAACTGGGCGGACACAGTCTGAATGCGATACAGCTTGTAACGGGAATTCATAAAACTCTGAATATTAAAACTGACATAGGAACTATTTTTTCAAATCCTACCATCAGTAAATTATCAAAAGCGCTTGATAAAGTGAGACAAAGTCAGTTTTCTGAAATTAAAAAAACAGCCGAAGCGGAATTTTACGAATTATCACATTCACAAAAGCGGTTCTGGATATTGAGTAATTTCAAGGACGGTTCTGAAGCATATAATGTGGCAGGTGTTTTCAAAATCGAAGGAGAGATAAACATTGATGCGTTCAGGAAGGCATTTGACTCAGTCATAGAGCGGCATGAAATTCTCAGAACTGTATTCACGGAAACAGACGGAGAGCCGGCGCAGAAAATTTTAAAATTAAAAGAAACGGGATTTAAGATCGAAGAAACAGATCTGAGGAATAAAGCGAATTCTTCAGAGATATTGAAAAAGAAACTTGAAGAAGATGCGAGAAAGCCATTTGATCTGAAAAACGGACCGCTGATCAGAGCTTCATTATTCAGAGAGGCAGACGATATATACATTTTACTTTTCAACATACATCACATAATCAGTGACGGCTGGTCGAAAGGAATTTTTGTAAAGGAGTTTTTAGAGTTTTACAATGCTTATTCGAAAAACGATGAAATGAATTTGCAGCCATTGCCGATACAGTATAAAGATTATGCGGTTTGGCATAATTCTTCATTTGCGCAGCAGGGAAAATACTGGAGAGACATTTATGGAAATGAAATTCCGGTTTTGAATATCCCTACAGATTTTGAAAGACCAAAGATTCTTACTTATTTCGGGGAAATGATCAAGGGTAGTGTGAAAGAAGATGTAACAGAGAAACTGAGAAGCATGGCAGTTCAGAATAATATGTCGGTGAATAATCTGCTACTTGCATTATACGGGCTTTTTGTTGCAATGCAGAGCGGGCAGGAAGAATTAGTAATCGGGTCTGTAAGTTCGGGCAGAAGCCATCCGGATCTGGAAAATCTGATCGGAGTATTTATAAATTTTCTGCCGTTAAAACTTTCCCCGAAAAAACATCAGAAGTTATCTGAGTATATTAATAATAGTCAGAATGAAATAGTGCAGGCATACAGCAATCAGGATTATCCTTTTGATCTGATGGTGGAAGACTGCATAAAAAAGCGCGATATTTCACGGAATCCGTTTTTTGATACAATGATAAATTTTCAGATGGAAAATGAGCTGACTGAAAAAGATACAGCGAATGGAATGAAAATAAAAGCGGATGAATCAATGCAGGAGGATCTTTTCCAGTCTGTGCTTGATTTTAAACTTGATGTAATTCCTTCGGGGAAAAAACTTGAACTGTATTTCAGTTACAACTCAAAATTATTTAAAAAAGAAAGAATGAGCGGATTCCTGGACGGATTCAGAGAGCTTCTTGAAAAAGCTGTGAATGAGCCTGACAGTTATCTGACACAATACGGAGAATGGGAAAAAATTAAAACAGAGATGAACATTACAAATAACAGCAGTGAAACCCAGAAACCGGCATTACCGGTAAACATCTGCGCAACATTTGTAGCAGAGCCGGTGCTGGAATTTATGGAATACTGGGGAAAGGAACTGGATCTGAATTTCGAAGTGAGATTTGCTCCATACAATCAGGTATTTCAGCAGCTTTTGAATCCGGGAAGTTTGCTTTACGGGAATAAGGGATTGAACATACTTTTGATCAGAATTGAAGACTGGCTGCGAAATCAAAAAGAACTTTCAGAAAATGAACAGATCGAATTTCTGGACAAGAATTTCTCCGAATTAAAGGAAATAATAACAGGCATCAGAGGAAAGATATTTATTCCGTTTCTGGGCGGTATTGTGCCAGTATATTCCGAAACAGATCTCACAAAAAAAGTAACTGATCACATACGAAAATTGATCAAAGAACTTGAGATATTTCTGAAAGAGCAGCCTTCATTTCAGCTAATTGATTTTGACAGGATCGCAGAACTATACGAAATAACAGAGATTTACGATCAAAAATCCGATGAACTGGGAAATATGCCATTTACACCGGAATTTTACGCTGTGCTCGGAACATATCTGACACGCAAGATAAATGCATTCATGAGTCCGGCTTATAAAGTAATAGCGCTTGATTGTGACAATACATTATGGAAAGGAATTTGCGGAGAATTAGGTGCAAAAAATGTCTATATTGATGAAAATTTTAAACAATTACAGGAATTCTTCATAGAAAAATACAAAGAAGGATTTCTTCTTGTTTTATGCAGCAAAAATAACGAGAACGATGTTTGGGAAGTTTTTGACAAACATCCGGAAATGAAGTTAAAGCGTGAGCATATTGCAGCACACAGGATCAACTGGGACCCCAAACCTGAAAACCTAATATCAATTTCAAAGGAGTTAAACCTTGGCATCAACAGTTTCATATTTGTAGATGACAATGAGTTCGAAACAGAACAAATGACTTTGAATTGCCCTGATGTACTTTCATTACAATTACCGGAAGAAGACGAGAGTTTACTGAGCTTTCTTAATCATATATGGGCGTTTGATTATTTCCGGATAACAGATGAGGACAGGAAGAGGAATGAAATGTACAAAGTGGAAAAGGAAAGAAAAGAAGAGGAGACTAAATTCGGATCACTTAATGATTTTCTGGAATCGCTTGAAATAAAAGTTGATATTCGTCCCATTACACATAACGAACTGGAAAGAGCTGTACAGCTTACGCTCAGAACCAATCAGTTCAATCTGAACGGGATCAGGAAAACTTCTGAAGATATTGCAGAGGCAATAAAAGATGAAAGGTCATTTAACAGGATCATAGAAGTAAAGGACCGTTTCGGCGATTACGGAATAGTCGGAGTTGTTTTGTCAAAAGTAAATGGAAACAAACTTGAGATCGAAACATTTCTTCTCAGCTGCAGAGTGCTTGGGAGAAATGTAGAAGGCATTATACTTGAAGAAATTAAAAATTATTGTATACAAAACAAATTAGAGATCATTGAAGCAAAATTTAAAGAGACAGAAAAGAATAAACCATTTCAGGAATTTATGACACAGTCAGAGTGGATTACGGATACCGAAACAAATTCACACCAACTTTATTTAAGGAAAGATTACCAAACAATTTCTTAACAAATGAAAAGCAAGCTAACAGATAAAACGCTTAAGACGAAAACCGGAAAGGATATTCTCAGCTTATTAAATAAAAAATCTGATAAAACTGATAAATCTTTAAATCTAAATATAAAAGCTCCCGAAGGGGAGACACAAACCGCATTATATAATTTCTGGAAAAGTTTATTAGGCAATGATAATTTTGGCGTCAATGATGATTTCTTTCAGTCCGGAGGAAACAGTTTAAAAGCAATACAGCTTCTTTCCAGAATATCTTCACAATTTTCTGTTCAGCTTGAGACAACAGATGTATTCCTGCATCCGACCATTGAGCAATTAGCAAATCTGATAGAGTCAAAGCAAAATAAAATTTCTGAAAATCTGATGTTGCCACCTGTTACAAATCAGGTAAGACCTTTACGAATTCCATTGTCATTCAGTCAGGAGCGTTTGTTTTTCATTGATCAGCTTGAGGGAAGTATTCAGTATCACATTCCGGAGATCATCAGAATAAAAGGTAAACTGAATAAGGATGCGCTGACTTTTGCATTTCAGGAAATTGTCAAACGTCATGAAGCATTAAGGACAGTTTTCATTGATCAGAGCGGCGAGATCCGGCAGGAAATTAAGGAAAAAGCTGACAGGCAATTAGGAATAATTGACGGATCAGTTTATAAAAAAGATAAAAAGAGTTTAAAAAAATATATACAGCAGCTTATTAATATACCTTTTGATCTTTCGAAAGATGATATGCTCCGCGCTGATCTTATAACGCTTGGTGAAGATGAAAGCATACTTGTATTCACAATGCACCATATCTCGTCAGACGGATGGTCGATATCAGTATTTGTAAATGAGATCATCGAATTATATAATTCTTACGAAGAAAATCGTCCGGCACAATTAAGTGAACTTCCCCTGCAATATGCTGACTATTCAATATGGCAAAGGAATTATCTTCAGGGAGAAACGCTTGATAAAAAACTGGAATTCTGGAAAGAGAAACTAAACGGGTATACTCCGCTTCAGCTTCCGACTGATAAATCAAGACCTGCAACACTCAGTATTAGCGGTGCAAAAGAAGAATTCACTCTAGACAAAGAACTTACAGAAAAACTGAATATACTTAGTCAGAAATTCGGAGCGACATTATACATGACATTATTGTCTGCTTTCAATGTTTTACTTTACCGATACAGCGGACAGAATGATATTTGCATAGGAACACCTGCTGCCGGAAGACATCAGCAGGAACTGGAAGGTTTGATCGGATTTTTTATAAATACGCTTGTGCTGAGAAATGAGATAAATGGTGAAAATACTTTCAATGAACTGATCGAACAGATAAGAGATAATACACTGAGATCTTATGAGCATCAGGATGTTCCATTCGGAAAGATCGTTGATGCGGTCGTTAAGGGAAGAGACGTCAGCAGAAGCCCGCTGGTTCAGGTTATGTTTGTATTTCAGAACACACCGGAAATAGCTGCTCTGAAAATGAAAGGTGTAAAAATCTCCCGTGAATCAGAGATACATGAAAACTCAAAATTCGAATTAACATTTAACATTGAAGAGACAGAATCCGGGCTGAAAGGTGAAGTTGAATACAGTACAGATTTATATAACAGGGATACAATTCTCAGAATGACCGCACATTTTAAAGAATTGCTTGAAGCAATTGTTAAAACGCCTGATAAGAAAATCGATTCTTATTCAATATTAACAAAGGTAGAGAAGAACAGACTATTAACAGAGTTCAATGACACATTTGCAGATTATCCAAAAGATAAGACGCTTTCAGAAATGTTTGAAGATTGTGTAAAGAAAAATCCTGATGCGGAAGCAGTTGTTTTTGAGAATGAGCGTTTGACATATTCCGAACTGAATGAGCGTTCGAACCGGCTTGCACATTATTTACAAAAAAAAGGAGTTAAAAAAGAAACACTTGTACCGATTTTTCTTGAAAGAAGTATTGAAATGATAACGGGAATTCTCGGAATCTTAAAAGCCGGCGGAGCTTATGTGCCAATTGACCCTGAATATCCTGAAGACAGAATCAGATTTTTGCTAGAAGATACAGGAGCATCACTGATATTAAGTTCGAAGGAAAACAGAAATAAATTATCAGCAATAACAGGTAA
>DAIPYE010000011.1:0-24575 GCA_036782915.1 Bacteroidota bacterium
CTATTGACTATTGACCATTGACTATTGACCATTGACCATTGACCATTGACTATTGACCATTGACCATTGACCATTGACCATTGACTATTGACCATTGACCATTGACTATTGACCATTGACTATTGACCATTGACCAACTTAACAAACTCAATATAAACCAAAGAGTATGTTCAGTACATTTTACAAAAAGAAACTCGATGAATTGCTTTATTACAGCCACAGGAATTTACCTGAAAATCCGGCTAATGATAAGCTGATCACAAATGCATTTAAATTTGCATACGAAGCGCATAAAAATGACAAGCGTGCTTCCGGCGAAGCTTATATTTCACATCCTTATGATGTTGCTCTTATACTTGCAAAGGAAATTCCGCTTGACGCTGTTTCCATAGCCGCTTCACTTCTTCATGATGTAGTGGAAGATACAAAGTTTACATTGAAGGATATAAAAGCTGAGTTTGGAGATGAAGTTGCAGAGATCGTAAACGGGGCAACGAAGATCGAAGGTATGTTTGAGAATTATGAAATGAAGCAAGTTGAATCATACAAGAAAATGCTTCTTTCGATGACCTCTGATATAAGAGTTATTTTAATAAAATTTGCAGACAGACTTCATAATTTACGAACTCTGGAATTTCTTTCTTCGGCTAAACAGCTGAGACTCGCTCAGGAAACTCTTGAGATTTATGCGCCACTTGCTCACAGGTTTGGTTTGTCTTCCGTAAAAACAGAGCTGGAAGATCTTTCCTTTAAATATATCGACAGAAAAGCTTATGACGAAATTGCAAAAAGGCTCAAGGAAAAAAAGCGTGAGAGAGAAAAATTTATAAAGAAATTTATTGAGCCGATTCAGGAGAGACTTACTAAAGAGGGTTTTAAATTTGAGATCAGCGGCAGGGCTAAACATATTCACAGTATTTATAAAAAGATTGTCAGCAGAAATAAAACATTTGACGAACTCTATGATCTCTTCGCTATCAGAATTATTGTCGATACAAAAAGTAAAAATGATTGTTTTTCTGTTTATGGTATTTGCTCCGAGATTTACCTTCCGGTTCCGGAAAGATTCAAAGATTATATTTCCCTTCCTAAGCAGAATAATTATCAGTCAATTCATACAACACTTGTCAGTAAGGAAGGCAAGATGGTGGAAGTTCAGATCCGCACGAGGGAAATGCACGAGATCGCCGAGAAAGGAATTGCCGCTCACTGGAAATACAAAGAGAACAATGTACTACATGATACAAATCTTGAAAAATGGATGAACTGGATCAGGGAGTCTATGGAAGTATCTTCCAAAGATGAAACATCTTCACAGGTTCTGGAAAGTTTTAAATTAAATCTTTATCAGAATGAAATATATTGTTTTACTCCTAAAGGTGAATTGAAAATTCTGCCGGGAGGCGCAACTGCCGTTGATTTTGCATTTGAAATTCATACTGAGATCGGATTAAAATGTATCGGCGCAAAAGTTAACGGAAAGATAGTCAATCTTGAAACACCTCTCAAAAGCGGTGACCAGATAGAAATTTTAACATCAAAAAGTCAGACTCCAAAAATTGACTGGGATAAATTTGTAGTTACTCATAAGGCAAAATCCGATATTCGAAAATATTTCAATACTGAAAGAAGAAAGCTGATCCAGACAGGCAAAGATATCTGGGAGAAGAAAATCAAGAAACACAAAATTCATCTCAACGATGAAGCTTTATCCAAAATTGTTCATAAGCTGAAATATAAAGATACAGGGCATTTTTATCATTCGGTTTCACAGGATGAGAATAAAGCAAATGAAGTAATTGAGATACTTACAGATAAAGCAAAACTGCTTTCACTTGATCAAAAAAACGGAAGCAGTGATGAAATTTTAACTCCGGAAAGTATCTCCTCTAATTTCAATAAATTTGTTGATGAAGTCAGAAATTCAAAGAATGAAATTATTTTGGATACAGGATCTTCACAAAGTATGAACGGATTGAAATATGATTTTGCAAAATGCTGCAGTCCGATTCCGGGTGATGATGTGATCGGATTTGTAAGTTTTGAAAAAGGTATAAGAATTCACAGAAAAACCTGTAAGAATATCCTGAATCTTTTTATGAGAGAACCGGAAAGGATTGTTCAGATTAACTGGAATGAAGCTTCCGGTGAAGAATTCACAGGCGGTATAAAAATAATCGGTGAAGACAGACCGGGTATACTTAATCAGATCACAAAAACCATTTCAAAAAATTTTAATTCAAACATAAAAAGCGTTGACATTAAAACCAAAAGCTCTATGTTTGAAGGAACATTGATTTTAAGCATTCAAAATTTAAAACAATTAAATCAGATCATGGAAAAGATCAATAATCAGGAAGGAGTATTCAGCGTTGAAAGATTCGAACAATAAAATATTTTTTACTATTAAGTTTTTCATGATTTATTTTATTTCATTTCAATTTTCTTTTTCTCAGAACTCAGATAATTCAGGCAATAATGATCCGTTGAGATTATCGGATGAAAAACATCTCAGCAATATTAAACAACTTACTTTCGGAGGTGAAAATGCTGAATGCTACTTTTCATTTGACGGAAAAAAGTTTTCTTTTCAGACTACAAGAGATAAGCTGCAGTGCGATCAGATATTTACTATGAATACAGACGGATCGGGTCAAAAGCTTGTAAGTACAGGTACCGGCAGAACTACCTGCGCATATTATTTGCCGGACAATAAAACTATTCTTTTTGCATCCACTCATCTGTCAGGTCAGGAGTGCCCGCCAAAACCTGACTTTTCCAAAGGTTATGTCTGGGCTTTGTATGATTCTTTTGATATTTTTACTGTCAATGAAGACGGATCTGATCTCAAACAACTTACTTTTGATAATGGATACGATGCAGAAGCAACTGTCTCTGCAAAGGGGGACAGAATAGGTTTTACTTCTACAAGAAACGGAGAAGGGGATATTTATTCAATGAATCTTGACGGAAATGATGTGAAGCAATTGACAGACGAAACAGGATATGACGGCGGCGCTTTTTATTCTTATGACGGAACAAAGATCATTTACAGAAGGACCAGATTCGAAAATGAAAAAGAGATTGAAGAATATAAAATGTTGTTATCCGAAGGATTGATAAGACCTTCAAAACTTGAGATCTGGATAATGGATGCAGACGGAAATAACAAGAAACAAATAACGGATAATTCTGCTGCGAATTTCGCGCCTTATTTTTTTCCGGACGGAAATAAAATATTATTCTGTTCGAATGTTCAGGGTTCCGACAAACGAAATTTTGACATTTATAAAATTAATATTGACGGATCCGGACTTGAAAGAATTACTTTTTACGATGAGTTCGACGGATTCCCGATGTTTTCTCCTGACGGAACTAAAATGGTTTTTTGTTCAAACAGAAACGGAAGTGTCAAAGGTGAAACAAATGTTTTTATTTGTGACTGGGTAGATTAAAGAATTTATAACTCTTCGCAGCTCACTGCCGCACAGGCGTAATCCTCTGTATGCGATATGCTGATCTCAAATTTCAGTTTTGAATAATTGTTTTCTTTCAGATGAACAATATAAGGTTTTCCTTTTTCATTATTCACAATTTCAATGTCCTTCCAGCTGAACTCCTTTCCAACTCCGGTTCCTATAGCTTTTGAATAAGCTTCCTTTGATGCGAACCTTCCTGCAAAATGCAGGTCCGGTTTGGAAAATTTTTTACAGTATTTAATTTCATTTTCAGTTAATATTCTCTTGAAAAATCTTTCACCGTAATCTTCCATTAATTTTTTTATTCTTTTAACTTCTATTATATCTATTCCGATACCTTTTATCATGTCAGTTTAAATAATGTTGTTTTCTTTTTTAATAATATCTATAAGTTCTGAAACCGAGTTAATGTCATAATCAGAATCCGGATTTTCGGTATTAAATGTATCTCCGTATCTTGCAAAAACAGTTTTCATCCCGACTGCTTTTGCGCCGACCATGTCACGCTCAGCCCAGTCACCTATCATCAGACATTCATTTGCTTTCAAACCAAGTTCATTTAAAGCCATATTGAATGGCACCGGCGACGGTTTTCTTTCTCGGGTTTCATCATAAGTAATAACAACGTCAAAAAAATGCTGAAAATTTATATAAGACAATCTCAGCCATGCTTCCTTTGAAGGAGCGTCTGAAACAACCGCAAGCTTCAGTCCCATTTTAGTCAGCTCGATCAGCGTTGGCAACACTCCGGGATATGGTTTCAAGGCTGCTTCTCTTGCCTTTCTGTATGCTACAATTCCCGCAGACATTATTTTGTAATCAACTTTCCCCAGAACTTCCTTCAGTAAATGATCAAAGACCTGCTGATATTCCATTCCCTGCTCTGTGTAAATGCTGTTAATTTTTTCCGTTATATTTTCAAATGTCATATCCAGTCCCGAATCTATCATGGCATTTGCAGCTGCATCAACAGCCGCTCTTTTTAAAAGCATGAAGTCAACTAATGTATTGTCCAGATCAAAAATTATTGCTTTTATCATTTTACCCTTTTTAATATTACTTAAGCAATTTTGTAAAATTTCTGTTTAACCTTTTAAAACCTACTCTTTCCCAAGCCCTGCTTAGGAAATCATAAAATTCTTTAACTGCATTTCTTGCAAACTCCGAAAAATTCCAGCGAATGTGATATTTCAGTATAACCTTTTTTGTTAAGAAATTTTTCAAGCTCTTCCAGCATACAGGTCTCAACATTCTCAACAGTCTTGCATTTTTTGCAAACAATATGATGATGGTGATGCCTGTCATAAATCAATTCATATCTTTTAAATTCATCCTTGAAATCTATTTCATTTACTATATTCTGCTCGGCGAATAAATTAATTGTTCTGTAAACTGTAGCAAGATCAATTTTTTTCTTCTTTATCTTTTTATGAATTTCCGAAATTGTTAATGGATTATGATTTGCTTTTAATATGCTGAGGATCTCCAGACGCGGAGCCGTGATCCTCTGTGAACGATTATTCAGTATCAGCTTAAATTCATCTGAAGTGAAATCTTTTATTTTATTAACTTCTGATTTCGGTTTCACTTTACTCATATTTGTAAAATCCCCGTTTCGTTTTTCTACCGAGTAAATTTGCATCTACCATTTTCTTCTGAATGAAACTTGGTCTGTATTTCGGATCATTAAAGAATGCTTCATATACTGATTTGGTTACTGAAAAATTTATGTCAATTCCGATCAGATCCATTAATTCAAACGGTCCCATGGCAAATCCTCCGCAGCTTTTTAATACTTTATCTGTTAACTCCTGATCTGAAGTACCTTCACCTAATATTTTCAATGCTTCTCCGTAAAATGGTCTAGCAATTCTGTTGACTATAAAAGCCGGCGTGTCTTTTGCTGTCACCGGAATTTTCCCTATCTTTTTTGAAAGCTCTGTTGTCAGATTCACTGTGTCTTCCGAAGTAAAATCTCCTTTCACAACTTCAACCAGTTTCATTATATTGGCAGGATTAAAAAAATGCATCCCGATTACTCTTTCAGGATTTTTTTTGATGAATGTTGAAATGGTTGTAATTGAAAGTGATGAAGTATTTGATGAAAGTATAGTTTCTGCTTTGCAAATGTTTTCAAGCTTCAGAAAAATATCCTTCTTCAGATCCATATCCTCCGTTGCTGCTTCTATAATAAAATCACATTCCGAAAAATCATTTATATCATCTGTATATTTCAGATTACTCAATGCTTCTGCTCTTTTATCTTCAGTAATTTTTTTCTTTTCCAGGGTTTTCGAAAGTTCATTTTTAATGATCTCTTCTGATTTTAAAAGAAAATCCCTGCTTATGTCAAAGAGAATTGTCCTGAAGCCGCTCAGGGAAGTTGACATTGCAATTCCCCGACCCATTGTGCCCGAACCCGCGATGCCTATTGATTTTATATCTTCTGTTTTCATATGCAAATATAAATCTTTCTTTTGACTATTTGTATTTATTAAACCTTGCTGAGTACAGGATTTTTTCCGGAATAAAAAAACGACAGAGTTTTCGATTTAAAATCTTTTCAGTTAAATTTCGATGTTTTAAATAACTTTTCGATGCTTAAACTCTTTTAACTTCAAAAGATCACTTACTAAAAAGAAAGATCCCGAAACTAAAATCAGATCGTTTGTTTTTGACAAGGATATTGCATATTCAAAAGCTTCCTTTACTGTCGATCTGGCTTCAATTTTTGATTCATTTCCTTTGACAGAATTTAATAATGTATCCGGCTCGGCAGATCTTTTATAATCAGGTTTTGTGAAAATTATTTTCTTTGTTTTCAATTTCAATAATTCCGAGATGCTTTCTTTGTATTGCTTGTCATTCATCATTGCAAAAATAATTATTAGAGCTTTGTAATTAAAAAACTTAAGATTTTGGGGAATATTCTCAATCCCCTGCAAATTGTGCGAAACATCAATTACAATTTTCGGCTTTTCTGAAATCAGCTCGAATCTGCCGTGAAAATTTGAGTTTTGTTTTACATTCTTTAAACCGTTGTGAATTTCATTTTCTTCAATTACAATGTTTTCCTTTTCGCAAAAAATATCCAGAGCTGTCAGAGATGTTTTAATGTTATGTTTCTGATAATCACCAATTACAGGAAAATAAAAATTCCTGTAATTTTTTCCGTTTCCCTCTGCATTAAATATGAATCCTCTTTCTGTCTTTTTCTTAATGTCTATTCTATAATTATCTTCAGCAAATATAATCTCCGAGTTTTTCTCTTTAGCGGTTTTTCGGAAGATCTTTTCTGACTCAGCGGTAACATTTCCCGAAACAATAGGAATATTCTTTTTTATTATCCCCGCTTTTTCTGCAGAGATTTTCTTAATTGTTTTTCCCAGAAATTCCACATGGTCGATACATATACTTGTAATGACTGAAACTACAGGTATCAGAACATTGGTTGAATCAAGTCTTCCGCCAAGTCCCGTTTCCACTACCGCATAATCAACTTTCCTGTTACTGAAATATTCAAACGCCATTGCAGTGGTTACTTCAAAAAAGCTGGGCTTGATTCTTTCTATTTCATCATGAAGTTTATTTGTAAAATCAATTATGAATTTTTTTGAAATATATTTTCCGTTAACAAGTATTCTTTCACGAAAATCTTTTATATGAGGCGAAGTATAAAGCCCTGTCTTAAATCCTTTTTCATTTAATACAGAATTCAATATTGACGAGACAGAACCTTTTCCGTTTGTCCCTGCTATGTGAATAGATTTAAATTTCTTTTCGGGAATATTAAGATACTTCAGTAATAAAGCTATGTTTTTAAGATCATACTTTATACCCGCACGCTCCAGTCCGAAAAGATATTCAATACATTTGTTGTAATTCCGGAATTTATTTTTGATCAAAGTATTAATTAATATTAGGAGGGAAAAATTTATATCTTCTTCATTAAACTTATCATTTCTAACATCGAAACAGCTGCTTCAAATCCTTTATTATTATTACTATCTGGCGGCATTCCGCTTCTTTCATAAGCCTGCTGAGGAGTATAACAGGTCAGTACGCAGAATCCGGCGGGCATTTCATATTCATAAGAAATTTTATTTATGCTTTGGGAAACACTGCTGCAGATATATTCAAAATGTGCGGTCTCGCCTTTTATAACACAGCCTATGGTAAGTATTCCGTCAAATTTCCGTTTATAACTCTCATTCTTTCTGCATATCTTCTTCAAAACGGATGGAATTTCAAAAGCTCCCGGAACATAAAATACTTTAATGTTTTTTTCTTCAACACCGTTGTTTATTAATGCTTTCACAGCACCTTTGAGAAGATTTTCTACAATTGGTTCATTAAATCTGCTGATGATAATTGCGATCTTATAGTTTTCTGAAGTTAATTCACCGTGTATTTTTTTTAACATTTTACTTTTAATTTTTATTAACTGAATAATCTTCGTTTCATGTTAATGATCTCATTCATTGACACATAAAAATTTCCGAAATTCTTCTGATCATTTTTTATTCCTCCATGAAAATCTGATCCGCCGCTCGTTAACAAAAAATGTTCAGCAGCAACAGAACTGAAATATTTAATGTCATCTCTTGAATGTGAAGGATGTATCACTTCTATTCCGTCCAATCCGTTATTTATCAGCTCAATGAGAATTTCATTCCTAACTGTTTTACCCGGATGCGCTATAAATGAAAGTCCGCCAACTTCATTAATTACTTTAATTACATCTGCCGAAGAAGGATTTGGTTTTTTGATAAAAGCCGGCTTACCGTCGCCGATATATTTTATAAACGCTTCATAATAATTTTTCACAAAGCCCTCATCATTCAGTTCCATTGCAATATGCGGACGGCCGATTGAAGTATCAGATCCGACTTTTCCCATGATCGATTCAAACTGAATTGTACTTCCCAGGTCATTTAATTTCTTTACAATCTTCTCATTTCTTACAATTCTGTTCTGCCTGAGGGAAGCCAGAAATTCACGGAATTTTGTATTCTCATGATCTACAAAATAACCGAGAATATGAATCTCCTGTCCGTTCAGATCTGCGCTTATCTCTACACCGGGAATAACCTGAATTCCCTTTTTTTTGCCGTAATCTCTGGCTTCCGTAAGTCCGTTCACATTGTCATGATCGGTAATACTTATTACTGACAAGCCGCATTTAACGGCAAGATCGATAAGCTGATGTGGTGAAAAATTTCCGTCGGAATATTTGGTGTGAGTGTGAAGATCAGCCTTTAACATTATTCTTACTTTATTAAAATATTAAATCTATAATAGTTTTTTACAAATTCTTTATAAAGTCATTTTTCCTAAAACTTTATTTAAGTCAGATCCGTTTGATGGAAGTGTGATTTTATGAAATGCGATTATTAAAAAGTCACTGAAATTTACAGTTAAGATAGCTTATATTTGTACAGACAAAGCAAATGAAATCACTCTTACCATTAATTCCATACATTAAAAAATACAAAAATAAACTGTTACTGGGTTTTGTATTTATTCTGTTCTCAATCGGAGCAAACAGCCTGTATCCCTTAGTAATCGGAGCGGCAATTGACGATCTCACGGCGAAAACATACCGCCATAGCATGCTTACTTATGCACTTACCGGTATCGGACTAATCGTTTTCAGCGGCACTTTTCTTTTTCTGATCAGACAACATATCATAGTTGTTTCCCGGGAAATTGAAAATGATCTCAGACATGATTTCTTTTCACACCTGCAGTTCCTGTCACGTTCATTTTACAATACAAGATCCACCGGAGAAATAATGGCGCTTGCAACCAATGACATTGGTAACGTTAGAAATTTTGTCGGACCCGGCATAATGTATACAATGCAGACATTTACCCGAACAGTTATGACCCTGATAATTTTATTTTCCATAAGTTCGTCAATAACTTTTTATGCTCTGATACCTTTGCCGTTTATTACTTATATAGTTTACAAAGCCGGAAAGCTTACATTTAGCAGATCCAAAAAAGTTTACGAGATTTTTTCAGACCTTACCACTAAAACACAGGAAATTTTGTCGGGGATTAGAGTAGTAAAATCTTATGTAAGGGAAGATTTCGAAAAAAGTGAATTTGACAGGATATCTTTTGAATATCAGAAAAAAAATCTGGCTCTTGCAAAAGTTCAGTCATTTTCATTTCCAATGATGTTTCTGCTGACAAGTTTATCAGTAATAATTGTTATTTATTTCGGCGGAATAAAAGTAATGCAGGGAACCCTGACAATCGGGAATATTTCATCTTTTATAATTTATCTGGGACAGCTGACCTGGCCAATGATAGCATTCGGATGGATCATAAATCTGGTTCAGAGAGCTGCGCCTTCAATGCAGCGGATCACAAATATTATCAGCATCAAGCCGGAGATCGCAGATAATTCAAATACCGATTTTAATATTAAGCAAAGTGATATAAAAGGTGAAATAGAATTTAAAAATGTTTCTTTTAAATACCCTTTGTCAGAGAAATTCATACTGAAGAATATAAATCTGAAAATAAGAAAAGGAACCACTCTGGGAATAATCGGTCAGACAGGTTCGGGAAAAAGCACATTTATAAATCTGATACCCCGAATTTGGGAAGTAACGGAAGGTAACATTTTTATCGACGGATACGACATTAAAAAAATTCCGTTGAAAATTCTCAGAGAATCTATCGGAATTGTGCCGCAGGAATCATTCTTATTCTCTGATACCATTGAAAGAAATATTTCTTACTCTTCATCTGAAAAAGATGTGAATAAAGAAGACGTGATCTTGAATTCAAAGATCGCAGGTCTTTACAAAGATGTGGAAAATTTCCCCCTGAAATTTGATACAATACTCGGTGAACGGGGAATTACATTGTCCGGAGGTCAGAAACAAAGAACTTCGATTGCCAGGGCAATATACAAAAAGCCTGAAATTCTGATAATGGATGATTCACTCTCAGCAGTGGATACAAATACTGAAGAAGAGATACTGAATGAATTAAAATCTGTAATGAAAGACAGAACAAGCATAATAATTTCTCACAGAATATCTACAATAAAGAATGCAAATAATATCATAGTAATCGGGGACGGCGTGATTTGCGAAGAAGGTACTCATAATGAACTGATCTCTCTTGACGGAATTTATAACGACATTTATAAGAAACAACTTCTTGAAGAAGAAATAAAAGATTTTTGATCCGTAAATAATTCTGAATTAAAAGATTATTGTCAAAGCAAACTGTAAATAAATCTGAAGACGAAGCACTGGGTAAATCAATAGACTCGCAGATAATGCGGCGTCTGCTTTCCTATTTTAAACCTTACTCAAAACTCATTGTTGTTGCTACAATTCTTACAATAATTATCTCCGCGCTGGCAGCATTAAGACCGAGACTTACTCCCATTGCAATAGATGATAAAATAATGAACAGAGATTTTCCGGGTCTGCAGATGATCGCATTGATAATGCTGGGAACTCTTGTATTTCAGGGAGTTTTGCAGTATGCAATGACATATCTTACAAGCTGGATAGGGCAGAAAATTATTTATGATCTCAGGAAAAAAATATTTGATCATATACTGACTCTGAATTTAAAATTCTTTGATAAAAACCCTATAGGCAGAGTTGTAACAAGAGTTACCGGTGATGTGGAAGTTTTGTTTGAAGTATTTTCTTCAGGACTTGTGACAGCTTTCGGAGATATATTTCTAATAATCTGGATCTTATACTTTATGTTCTCAATGGATTTTACACTTGCATTGATCACACTATCCGTGCTTCCGGTATTGATATTTGCAACTTCGATTTTCAGGAAAAAAGTAAGAGACTCATACAGAAGAATAAGAATTCTCGTGGCGAAACTTAATGCATATATTCAGGAACATATTACCGGAATTACTATAGTTCAGTATTTCGGAAAGGAAAACAGAACCATTGAAGAATTTGAGGTAATAAACCGAGAGCATACTAAACAGAACAATAAAAGCGTATTTTACTATGCAGTGTTTTTTCCGGTAGTGGAACTTATCGGGGCAATTTCTGCAGGTTTGGTGATATGGTATGGTGGCGGGCAGGTAATTCAGAATGCCGTTTCTATCGGCGTGATAATTTCCTTTATACAGTTCGCGGAAATGTTTTTCAGGCCGATCAGAGATCTTTCTGATAAATATAACATCCTTCAGACAGCAATGGCATCCAGTGAAAGAATTTTTTTACTTCTCGATGAAAAGCCGGAGAAGACACATTATGAAGATCTGAGCGGAGAACAAACTATTCAGGGTAATATAGAATTTAAAAATGTTTCTTTTGCATATAATGATGAAGATTATGTTCTTAAAAATGCTTCTTTTACAATAAATGCCGGTGAAAAAGTTGCATTTGTAGGAGCTACAGGAGCAGGAAAGACCACTATTATAAATTTACTTTCCGGGTTTTATGAGATCAACAGCGGTGAAATTTTACTTGACGGAATAAATATTAATAACATTCCAAAGAAAATTTTAAGGAAAAATATAGCTATAGTTCTGCAGGATGTTTTCCTTTTTTCCGGAAACATCCGGACAAACATAAATCTGGGAAGTAATGAAATTTCAGATGAAACTATTGACAGGGCTGTCGATAATGTTGGATTGAGAGATTTTATTGATTCGCTTCCGCAGAAATTAGATCATCCGGTAAATGAAAGGGGATCTTCATTATCGGTAGGTCAGAAGCAACTGATCTCATTTGCAAGAGCTCTGGCTTTTGACACAAGAATACTTATTCTTGATGAAGCAACATCTTCTGTAGATACAAATACTGAGATTTTAATTCAAAATGCCATTAAAAAACTGATAGAAGGCAGAACTTCAATAATTATTGCGCACAGATTATCTACAATTCAAACCTGTGATAAAATTATTGTAATGCATAAAGGTGAGATAAAGGAAGTCGGAACGCATCAGGAATTACTGGAAAAGAACGGGCTCTACTTTAAATTGTATCAGCTTCAGTATAAGGATGTAAAGAATTCAGCTTGATTACATGTCTAAAAGTAAGGTTAGATCACTGATTGTTTCATGTTTTACCAAAAAGTGAGTAATATATTTTTTAATCTCTTTAATAAAAATTTTAACTTAGGTATTTTGATAAATTATAAAATTAAACTTCGAAAATGCAAATAACAAAAGTAATTATATTATTTTTAATTCTATATACAGGTAATGTTTTCGGGCAGAATAACAAAATTGCATATTGCTCAAATCAGACCAGTTCAGGGTTTATTCAGATTTTTACCATGAATGAAGATGGTACCGGGAATTTACAGCTTACAGATTTGCAGGAAAACTGTATGAAGCCAAAGTGGTCTCCGGATGGAAAACAAATAGTGTTTTATACTGATAACGGATTTATTTATCTCATAAGGGATGTCCAATCTGCAAAAAATTCTACTAACCCTTATTATGTATGGAATGGATATAATCCGACATTTATGGCAGATGGAACTCAGATACTTTTTAACTCAGAAAACGAGGAAGTCTTGTCTATTTTTGTGATGGATACATCTTCATCTCCTACTCCTCCTCAGTTGTTTTCAGACGGCGGATATTCAAATATGCAGGTATTGTCAAAAGATGAAAATAAAATGTTGTTTTCTTCTTTCAGCGATGGCTCAAAATCTGTTATGATAGCTGATATGAATGATACAACGGAAAATTATATTAAAAAAGTCAGCAAAAACAGTGATGCGAATATTGAACCTGATATTTCACCCGACGGTAAAATGTTTACTTATGCAAGTTTTGACAGTAATCTTAAAGGAACTTTAAGACTGTATAAAGATGGAAATGAAACTATACTTACAAAAGGTATGGGCAGTACTAATGTTCCGAGATTTTCTCCTGACGGCAGTAAAATTGCATTTGTTCTTATCGGTGAAAATCAGGTATCTCTTTATGTAATGGACTTCGACGGGGGTTCAAAAAACAACCTGAATCTGAAAGCAGGAAATGTAGGAACTTTTGAATGGATTGATAACAGCAGGATTCTTTATGATGCGGGAACTGATACAAAGATCAGTATCGGAATTATTGATATTAATACTGGTGAAGATGATGTGATCGCAAGCGGTGGTTTTAATTTACAGCCGAGCAGTCAGAAAAAAGGAAAGTAATTTTATTCTCTATAGATTTTTAAATATTTTACATTGTGATTAATATTCTCAAAAAACAAAAAGTGAAATTTAAATAGACGATGAAAGTAACTGAGCATTTAGAAAGAGCAAAAAATCCGCTGATAAGTTTCGAGATTATTCCAATATCCCGCGGAGGTGACATAAATTTACTTTTTAATATTGTTGATGTGTTGATGAAATACAATCCTCCTTTCATTGATGTAACTTCACATTCTGCAGAGGTTTATTTTGAAGAAACATCTACCGGAATAAAAAAGAGGACAAAAAGGAAAAAGCCCGGTACAATTGGAATTAGTGTTGCAATTAAAAACAAATACAATGTTGACACTGTGCCTCATATTCTCTGCAATGGTTTTACAAGAGAAGAAACTGAAGATGCAATGATAGAGCTTAATTACCTCGGGATTGAAAATGTTCTTGCAATTAAGGGAGATGATAAAGGATTTAAGAAACCTGTGCCGGAAGGCAGAACCTGTAATATTTACGCACTGGATCTGGTAAAACAAATTTCCGATATGAATAAAGGTAAATACCTTGAAGATGATCTTTTGGATGCTTCACCGACTGATTTCTGCATTGGTGTAAGCGGTTATCCGGAAAAGCATTTTGAAGCGCCAAATCTTAAAAGCGACATAAAGTTCGTTAAAGAAAAAGTTGCTGCAGGAGCTGAGTATATAGTTACACAAATGTTTTATAATAATAATTACTATTTTGAATTTTTGAAGAAATGCCGGGAAGAAGGCATTAATGTGCCGATAATTCCGGGTTTGAAAATACTTGAAAGAAAGGCACAACTTAACTCTATTCCGAAAAATTTCTTTGTTGAAATTCCTGACGAACTTGCTTCCGAAGTCACAGAAGCAAAACCCGAGAATGTGATGGAAATCGGAGTGGAATGGGCTGCAAAACAATGCGAAGAACTTTTAAACAAAGGTGCTCCTTCTCTGCATTTTTATATCATGCAAAAGCCAAATCCGATTGAAATGCTGTTTAAAAGATTAAAAATATAAGTTTAATATCTTGATTTTACGTCTTAACGTTTTTATTTTAGAAAAAATGATTTTCACAAACTATTTGATTTACTGCAGGTATTTAAAGAAACAAATTTACATCAGCAAACAATTATTATTGCTCTGAATAATAAAAGTGTATCTAAATTAAGATACACTTTTTTTTTTGAATAAAACAAAATGAAAAGCGTTATTTATAAAAAGTTTTTCAGAGATTCGGAAATATTATCTTCCGGATACTTTTATGAATTTTCCGAAAGGTTGAAAATAATAATATTTGTTCCGGAAAGCCACTTAAATAAACTTTTAGATTCAATGAGCAATGCCGGAGCAGGAATAATCGGAAATTATGAAAAATGTTCTTTCAGATCAGCCGGAACAGGGACTTTTTTACCAAATAATAAAGCAAAACCTTTTTCAGGAAAAGTAAATGAAATAGCTTCGGAAAATGAATTTAAATTTGAAATGGAATGCAGCAGGGAAAATGTAAATAATGTAATTAACTCACTTTTAAAAAGTCACCCTTACGAAGAACCAGCGTATGAAATCTATAGTTTCCGTAAAAGAAGTAAAAAGCAATCCGGTGTTATTTTGGATTTAAATTTAAAAATGAAATATTCCGAACTGATAGACAGACTGAATAAAAACATAATATCATTTAATTCTTCTATGCCGTCAGAGTTTAAAAGAATTGCTTTAATTAGCTCAAAAACAGACAGCTCTATGCTGGAATCTGCAGAATTTACGGGCTGCGAATGCCTGCTGGAAATTTCAAAAAATAATTATAAACTTTTTAAAATATAAAAAAATGAACGAAACTTTTATATCTGAAAACCCTGAAGATGAGGAAAAAATAGTTCGGGATAGTATTAATACCGGAGAAATTGCAGAAGATCAACAAAAAAATGATGAAACATCAGAAACCACGGAGATAGTATCTGAAGAATCCTCAGAAAACAGATTTCAGGAATTTTTTACTGATGCTGTTGAAGCTGATAAACCAAAAATGACTGATACTTTGAAAATATTTCTGCAGCTCAGAGAAATAGATGAAGAACTTTTTGAAATTGAAGAAGAAAAGGGAGATCTGCCAGACAATATTGATTCTATAAAATCAAAAATGGAATCTTATGATTCTAAATTAAAAAAGAAAATAGAGGATCAATCAGGAACTGATGCGGAAAAGGAAAAGCTGGTTTCAGACAATGCTTCTTATGAAGAAAGAATTAATAAATATGATGAACAAAAATATGATGTCAGATCCAATAATGAATATGATGAGATAATTAAAACCATAGAAGGTCTTTTTGAAGAAGTTAAAAAAAATGAGATCCGGATCAAAGAAATCGATTCGAATACCGATGCAATAAAAGATGAGATTGCATCAATGGAAAGTAAATTAGCAGAACTCAAATCCGAACTGGACGAGAAACAGGCTTTATTGGATGAACTTAATGAACAATTCAAACAGGAAGATGTTTTATTAAATACAAAGCGTAATGAACTTTCGCTAAAACTAGATGCGCAGAGTAATGCTCTGTATGAAAGAATTAATAAAATGCATAAAGGTGAAGCGACAGCGATTGTAAGGAAAAGTAATTGTTCCGGATGCTACAATTCCATTCCGCCTCAGAGAGTTATAGAAATAAAAGCTGCCGAAAATATATACACCTGTCAGTCTTGCGGAAGAATTTTAATTTCCGAAGAACTGGGTTCATCTTAGATTTAAAATATGAGCAAAATTATTTTAAACGTATACACAGACGGAGCTTCAAGGGGAAACCCCGGATTAGCAGGAATTGGGATTGTTATAAAAGACATTGATGATAACATTGTAACAACAGGGAAAAAATTTCTGGGCTTACTGACAAATAACTCTTCCGAATATACCGCATTAATTGAAAGTGTGAAATTACTGAGAACACTGGATCTTGAATTTTCAGAAGTAAATTTTTTTCTTGACAGTGAACTTGTTGTTAAGCAGATCAAAGGTCAGTATAAAATAAAGCATAAGGATCTGATTAAGCTTTCAATTGAATTCTGGAGTGAGATCAAACTACTCGGAAAAAATTTTACAATAACACACATTCCAAGAGAAAAAAATAAAATTGCCGATAAACTGGCAAATGAAGCAATAGATGAAAGAGACAGATCTGTTTCAGATTAAAGTTCTTTTAAATAAAATCTCTGTTTGATTCAGACAATCGCGCTGTTCATTTCCGGGAAACCGGTTCTGAATGTGAGGAAAGTCCGGACTCCATAACGGGCAGGGATGCCGGGAGAAATTCCCGGGTTTTGCAGGCGCAAGTTTACAAAACAGAAAGTGTCACAGAAAATATACCGCTTCGGTTTACCGGAGTAAGGGTGAAAAGGCAGGGTAAGAGCCTACCATTCAGAAAGTAATTTCTGAGATTGAAAAACCTCATCCGGAGCAAGACCATGTATAGGGAATTGAAGTTCTGTCCGCTTTTTATATTCCCGGGGTAGGTCGCAAAAAACTCAGCAGTGATGCTGAGTTAAGATAAATGATTGTCATCGAATAATATTCGAAACAGAATCCGGCTTAAAAGATCAAACAGAGATTTTTAAATTTCAATTCTAACTCATTTCGAGCATTCGCTGCAAAGGTTTTAAAGCTCTCTTCATAATTTCTTTTTCAATCGTTATCTCCGGTTTCCTGTCTCTCATGCAAAGGTAGAGTTTTTCAAGAGTATTTAACTTCATATAAGGGCATTCATTGCAGTTACAGTTGGATTCAGGAGGAGCAGGAATGAACATTTTGTTTTTATTTTTTAACTGCATCTGATGTATTATTCCGGGTTCGGTTGCAACTATAAATTTGCTTTTATCGGATTCACTTACAAATTTCAGCAAACCACTTGTAGAGCCGATGTAATCAGCATTTCTCAGAACTGATTCTTCACATTCAGGATGTGCAATAATCAAAGCTTCCGGGTGATCGAATTTAATCTTCAAGATCTTTTTTTCACTGAATGTTTCATGAACTATGCATGACCCTTGCCATAAAACCATTTCTCTGCCTGATTCTTTTATTACATATTTTCCCAGATTCTTATCTGGCGCAAAAATAATTTTTTGATCCGCAGGAAGCTGCTTTACAATTTTCACGGCATTTGAAGATGTGCAGATTATATCAGACAGGGCTTTTACTTCTGCTGAACAGTTAATATAACTTATCAGCAAATGATCAGGATGTTTCTGTTTGAATTTTTCAAGCAATGTTGCAGGACAGCCTTCAGCAAGTGAGCATCCGGCATCAAGATCAGGAAGCAACACCAGTTTATCCGGATTTAGAATTTTTGCTGTCTCAGCCATAAAATGTACTCCGGCAAAAATAATAATTTCCGCATCAGTCTTTGCTGCCTGCTGAGATAACTGAAGACTGTCCCCGATAAAATCAGCAAGATCCTGTATTTCAGACTCCTGATAATAATGGGCGAGAATTACAGCATTCATCTCCTTTTTCAGTTTTTTTATCTCATATTCGAGGTCAAGAGAAAGATCAATAGACCTTATTCCTGAAATATCCAGTTTATTTTTTTTTGAAATTTCTGATATAAGATTCATTTTATTTTATTTTATATTTAAAAATAATAATTTTAAATTCCAATTGTTAAACCATTTAATTTATCTCTATTTGCATTCTTACTTTTTAAAGGTAATGGAATATCATAAATTATTAAAAATCAATTATTCAAATTGAATAAAAAAATATTTACACGTACAATTTGGATCCTTTCTGTAGTAAGTTTACTTACTGATATTTCAAGTGAAATGCTGTATCCTGTAATGCCTTTGTTTCTTAAGAGCATCGGATTTTCTGTAATGCTTATTGGAGTACTGGAAGGTTTTGCAGAAGCTGTTGCCGGAATAAGTAAAGGATATTTCGGCAAACTCTCAGATGTAACGGGAAGAAGAGTTCCTTTTGTCAGGTTAGGATATTCGCTGAGCTCGGTTTCAAAACCAATGATGGCAGTTTTTATTTATCCTGTCTGGATATTTTTTGCAAGGACAATCGATCGTTTTGGAAAAGGTATAAGAACTTCTGCACGTGATGCAATTCTGTCCGACGAATCAACCCCTGAAAACAAAGGGAAAGTTTTTGGACTGCACAGAGGTATGGATACCCTCGGTGCGGTTTTAGGACCTTTTACAGCATTGATTTATCTTAATTACTATCCTGAAAATTACAAAGAATTGTTTTTAATATCTTTTTTACCTGCATTAATAGGTGTCGGATTTACATTTTTACTGAAAGATAAATCTGAAGCCGTTAAACCCTCAAGTGAGAAACTAAAATTTTTTTCATTTTTAGGATACTGGAAAAAATCCGGAGCTGAATATAAGAAATTGGTAAAAGGTCTTTTTGCTTTTACTCTGATAAACAGTTCGGATATTTTTTTATTGTTAATGTTAAAAAATCTGGGGTATTCAGATCAGAAAGTATTAATGGTGTATATATTTTATAACTTAATTTATGCAATATCATCACTTCCGATAGGGATTTTAGCAGATAAGATCGGACTTAAAAATAACTTTATTTTTGGTTTGGTCTTATTTGCTTTTATATACGGCAGTTTTGCTTTTAATCCCGGTCCAGAAATTATTTATTTTTTATTTTTTTGTTATGCACTTTACGCTTCTTCTACTGAAGGAATTTCAAAGGCATGGATTTCTAATATTTCTGAAAAAAAAGATACGGCAACTGCGCTTGGATTTTATACGGGGATAAACAGCATATTTTCTTTACTTGCGAGTTCACTGGCGGGATTGGTGTGGTATTCTTTTGGATCGGATGTAATGTTTATTTATTCATCTGCAGGAGCTTTGGCAGTGACAGTATATTTTTTAAATAATTTCAGAAAAAAAAATTATTCATCCATATAATTATATCTGACAGCAAATTCTCTGAAATCGGAATTTGTCGCGAATTTATAATCAGCAACTATTTTAAAGAAGTAATAATGAGCATAAACTCTTTCCAGTCTCCAGAGATCATTCCCCCTGAGTTTATTTAAAACTGATCCGGAAATATATTTAAAAAAGCTGGGAATGTGAGAGAAAAATATGGATTTCAGCAATACACTCTTTGAGCTTTCATTTTTTCTGAATGCAGTGAAACTGTCACAATTTGCCTGATTACGAAATCTTTTGTTTAAATATTTCTGAGTCATTCTTGATCTGGGGATAATGTGGTGAGAAACTGAATCATCAGTATATGCAAAATTATATCCGGCATCCAGAATTTTTATGTTTAATCCCGTTTCTCCGTTGCCAATCAATATATCCTTTTCTATATCCGGATTAAATCCGCCGCACTCAAATAATACACTCTTTAACATTGCCTGATGACAACTGTAAATTCCAAGATCGTATGCGGCAATGATAAGTTTTTCGGATTTCTCTATTAAACTTAATGCCCCGTTCTTAAAATATTTTTCCATCCATTCAGGCGGATCAAATTCCCACTTAGGAAGCACTTTTCCACCGACAACTGCTATGTTATAATCCAAATCAAAAACTTTGACTATATTCACAAGCAAATCTTTATCAGCTATCATATCATCATCAGTAAAATAAAGAATTTCACTTTCAGACAATTTTGCGGCTGTATTCCTTGCATAGTGCGCACCTTGACGTGTTTCCATTATGTATTTAATCGGTACATCAGATTTGGATTTCCATTCTTCGACCACAGATTTTGTATTATCTGTCGAGTTATTATCAGCAATTATAATTTCATATCTGTCCTTCGGATAAGTCTGATTAACACAACTTTCAATTGAAAAACCAATTAATTCCGCTCTGTTGTAAGTCGGAATTATTATTGATACCGATCTAAAATCATTCTTCATTCAAAAAATACATTTAAATTTTAGTAATTTACTAAAAAAATCTGAGGATTTACTGTAAGAAATAAAGATCTTAGTATTTCCTGTGCAATCGGAATACTGACCGGAAAATGAAATTTATTCAAAATAAAACATTATTAAAAGCTGCATTGAAACGAAACAAATATTATAATGGTAAAAATCTTTCATCTAGACTTCCATCAACCTGCCTGATCATATCTTCATTAAGTATAACATCATTTCCTTTAATTATGCTTTCGCAAATCGCATCCATTATCAGATCTTTACCGGGAAGGAGATCTTTGATTTTATCCGGATCAATATTTCCGAAATGACCTTCGGACTTATTAATCAGATTTATAGGTATTTGTCTTTCTATAAAATATGAATATGCATACCGGCGGGCAGTGTCGATCTGCTCATTTGTTAAAGGTTTGGTGTCATGTATATTCATTAGAATTTTTATGTAATCTTCTTTTGAAACCGGATCAATTGTAAATCCTTTATTTGAAAAATAAGACTTACCCCCTGAGATCACATTTTTTCCCAATAGAGGAAGTTCCGCGCCGGTAGTTCCAAACAATGTTATCCCGGCATCGATCATCTGATATAATCCGTATGAATTTATTTCAGAATCTGACCAGATGATCTTTATATTTTCAGGAATAATATTGTATTTTTCTTTAATATAATCATCCAGTGAATATAAACTTCCGGAGCCTTTTTCACCGGGATGAACTCTTATTAGCCAGTTAACATTTTTATTCTCTGACATTATTTTGAATGTAGTGTCAAACCAGTCATTCGCATTATCAAAGAACATTTCCGTCAGATCAAATGCCAGATCCCAGGCAACATGGCAAAACATACAAACAATTTTCTTATCATCATTTATTCCTAATTTTTTCTTTAATTCCTCTTTAGATTCCGGCAAAGACAGGTTAAGAAAATCAATTCTTTTACCTTTATTGTACCT
Organism: Bacteroidota bacterium; assembly: GCA_036782915.1. Classification (GTDB taxonomy): domain Bacteria; phylum Bacteroidota; class Ignavibacteria; order Tepidaquicellales; family Tepidaquicellaceae; genus JAEUSI01. The sequence continues at coordinate 21,524 of DAIPYE010000011.1, forward strand.
TTCAATAAAATAGTTGTCAAGAATTTTGTTTTCGGTTTCTGTCAAAGATTTTTCATTTCTCTTTTTCCATGCATCATCAAGTATTCCTCTGAATTCAAGCTTGTTTGCTGTTTTTGGAATGGTAAAATAATGAAGCAAAATTTTATAACCGCTTGACCAGCAAAGTATGCTTAATTTTTTAAAAAAGGCAAGCAAAACAACCGGAGCATAATCCACATAAACTCCATGCGAACAGTAAACACTTACCGGTTTATATTTTTCAAGTACTTTATCGGCTATAAAAGTATTTACAAGTCCAGCGTAAAAATATTTTCTGTAGATTTTTTCATCTTTTTGCTTAAGATCCTCAGGTACAATTACATATCCTTTCATGTATCTGACAAGTGAACTCCAGGCAAGCTTCCCTATTTCCACATCCATATATACGTAATTAAAAATATCTCCTATACTTATGTTTTTTGAAATTTCTTTAAATTCATTCTTTTCTTTTTCGCTTATATATTCACCCCCAAAAGTGTATTCCGCGCTGTACTGATTTGCATTATATTTCATTCTGTAAATGCATTTCGGACAACTTTTTTCCCAATCTGACGGCATTTGATTTTGCTCAACACCTCTCTGAATGCATGCCTCCGGAGTTCCGTCACATATTATGAAATGTGTTTTGTATCCTCTTACATTCAGTGCAGCGGAAACAATTGCATTCTTCTTTAAAACGTCTCCGAATCCTCCGAAATCCCAGATGATAACAATCGGAGAATTTTCATTTACTTTTGAATGCTTCTGAAGGAACTTATACAGTTTATGCTTTAGCGTGGATCTTCTTTGAATGTTGTTTTTTATTTTTGATATTAATTCCATTCTTCGAAATTTACATAACTTTTATTAAAACAATTTCTTGAAATTAAAAAAATATTGCACCAAACTTTGTTTTGAGTTAAATATAAAATATAAATTGAATATTTTGAACAATGAAAGCAATGATCCTCTCAGCCGGTTTTGGTACAAGATTACTTCCGCTAACAAATGATGTCCCAAAAGCACTAGTAAAATACAAAAACATTCCAATGATAAATTATCAGATCGAAAGACTGAAGAATTCCGGAGTGAATGAAATTGTTGTAAATGCCCATCACCATTCCAAAAAAATAATCGATTACTTTTCACAAAATGATTTTGGTATTAAAATTAATGTAATTGTTGAAAAAGAAATACTGGGAACAGGCGGCGGTATTCTCAATGCTTTTGAATATTTTCAAAATGAAAAATCTTTTTTGGTGATAAATGTTGATATTGATACCGATTTAAATCTTTCTGATCTGATCTCATTTCATGATTCCGGAAATTCACTGGCAACTCTGGCTGTTCAAAAAAGAAAATCTAAAAAATACCTTGAGTTTGATTCTCAAAATCATCTGATCGGCAGAGAAAATGTAAATTCAAATAAAGAAAATCTGTTTGCTTTTAACGGTATTCATGTAATTTCCGGAAGAATTTATGAAAAAAATATAGAAACTGAATTCAAAGATATCCTCGCAGTTTATTTCGATATCATAAATAATAAGAACAAATCAGAATATGTCTGCGGCTTTGATTCCGGAAAAAGTACTTTTAAAGATATTGGAAAAATAGAAAATCTGAATTCATAAATTTTACACTTATCATTAAAATTCAATTATTCAATTTATAGATTCAATTCTTGTAACATCAGGCATTTCCTGCATTAATGCTCTTTCAATTCCCGCTCTTAAGGTCATCATACTAAGCGGACAGCCTTTGCAGTTACCAAGTAATCTTACTTTTACAATTCCTCCTTCAGCAATTTTAATGAGCTCCACATCACCGCCGTCCAGCTGTAAATAAGGTCTTACTTTATTTAAAACTTCTTCTACTTTTATTTCTGTCAGTTCTGCCATTTCTAATTTAAAATTAATTTCTTTTTTAGTTATTCAACTTTCTTCATGCTTTCTTCTATTATCCTTGCATAATCAAGCTTCCAGACACCATCTTCCTTTATTGAATAAAATTCTGATTGAGTCTGATCAGCGGATTTTGTGATTACAGTTGCTTTATCACCTTCCTTGATTTCTTCAACCACTTCAAAATCCATTCCCATCATTCCAAGAGTGCTGATATTTGAAACACTTTTTTCAAAATATTCTTTGCCGCTTTGATTTCTGTTTTTAGCAATATCTTCATACATTTTCTGTGATCCTTTTGATAAATAATTCCATGCTTTGCCCGGATTCTGTTCTTTCAATGCAAGAACAAAATCTTTTACGGAATTTGTCGGAGAGTCTGATCCGCCGGTAGAGCCGCATCCGGAATAAATTGTCACTAAAAGCAAAACTGTTATTAAGTAAATTTTCATTTCTGTTAATTTTAAAAATGATTAATGATAATGGATCAATTATGAATTTAAATTTCTATTTCTATACCGTCACCCTGTCGGGAAGTTACATTCAGTAAATTAATTTCTCTTATAATTTCATCCGCAGTTGAACTGTAGATCTTTGAAACTTCTGAAGACGGATCACCTTTTACAATCGGAATACCTTCATCACCGCCGATTCTGACCTTTGTATTTATTGGTATCTCTCCAAGCAGTTTCACTTTAAATTCACTGCTCATTTTTCTTCCTCCGTCTTTTCCGAATATATACTCCCTGCTTCCGTCAGTATTCAGATAGTAACTCATATTTTCAATGATACCAATTGTCGGAACATTCACTCTTTCAAACATAATATATCCTTTTCTTGCATCGGCAAGAGAAATATCCTGAGGAGTTGTGACGATCACAGCGCCTGTAAGAGGAATTGTCTGGCTTAAAGTCAGCTGAATATCACCAGTTCCCGGAGGCATATCAAATAAAAGAAAATCAAGTTCGCCCCAGATCACATCGCCTATAAATTGTTTCAATGCGCTCGATGCCATTGGTCCCCGCCATACAACTGCTGTATTTTCTTCCATCAGAAATCCGATAGACATTATTTTCACACCATATTTTTCCAGCGGAACAAGTTTGTTTTTATCACCGATTTTAGTGACTCCC
>DAIPYE010000011.1:24585-33396 GCA_036782915.1 Bacteroidota bacterium
TTCATTTACACCGAACATAATAGGAATTGACGGACCGTAAATATCGGCATCAATGAGTCCTACCTTAGCTCCTTTATCTGCAAGAGCAATAGCCAGATTAACAGCAACTGTCGATTTTCCGACACCGCCTTTTCCGGAAGCTATCGCAATAGTATTTTTTACACCGGGCATAATGCCTTCCTTTTTCGAATTTTTTTGTTCCGTAAAACCCGATACAAAACTCACTTTGACATTATCAATTTCAGGCAATGACTTTTTAAATTCATTTTTTACATTTTCAGAAGCAATTGCAACAATATTTTTACTGATATCTGAAATTCCAAGTGTGAGCGAAAGATCTTTACCGTTCAATGAAATATTTTTCACAAAGCCAAGTGATTCATAATCCCTGTCTAAAACCGGATCTTTTATATCTGAAAGTACTTTTTTAATTTTTTCTTCGGTCATTTTTGTGTTTATCTTTATGTCTAAATTACAAAATATATAGGTGTAGGTAAATGAAATTATATTTAAATTATTTGTAAAATTTTCAGTATTGTGATTGAATTTTAAAGAATTTTACTCAAAAACAACTTAATTTTCTATTTTTTTTGTAATCTTTGCCTATAGGTAGTTTTTTAAAAACGATAAAAGAGAATCGTTTGAACTGCAATTTTTACAATAAAATCAAACACAAAACTTTTCATACGAATATTAAATTTGAAATAATTATTTTAAAACATGAAAATCCCAAATGAAAAATTTGAAGAAATAGCTCAGGCAAATGACATTATTGATGTGATCTCTGGATATATACAGGTTAAGAAAAAGGGGAAATCCTTTCTGGCTATATGTCCATTTCATCCTGACAAGAATCCGTCTCTTCATATTTCCCAGCAAAAGCAGGTTTATCATTGCTTTTCATGTAAAGCAAGCGGAAATGTTTATTCTTTTGTTCAGAATTTTGAAAAAATAACTTTCATTGAAGCAGTTGAAAAGCTTGCCGAAAGAGCCGGCATAGTATTGAAAAAAAACTTTTCAGATCCTGACCAGACAAATGAAATATCAAGGCTTATCGAAATAAATAAATCTGCGGCAAAATATTTTTTCAGGAATCTGGAAGAACTTTCAGGAAATGAAAAAGAAATAGTTTTTAATTATCTCAGTAAAAGAAATATTGACAATAAACTGAGAGCAAAATTTGGGATCGGATATTCTGGCAATAACTGGGACGGTCTTTTGAATCATTTTACGGAAGAAAATATTTTCAAAAAAGAAGATATTGAGAAAGCCGGACTGATCATCAAAAGTGAAAAAGACAGTAAATATTATGACAGGTTCAGAGGAAGGCTTATGTTTCCTATTATTAATGAGAGCGATAAAGTTGTGGGATTCGGGGGAAGAAAATTGTTTGAAGAAGACCCTGGCGGGAAATATATAAATTCACCGGAATCGAAAATTTACAGTAAAAGCAGGATTCTCTACGGATTGAATTATGCAAAAGAGAAAATAAGATATTTCGATTATGTGATACTTGTGGAAGGTTATATGGACATTGTATCACTTTCAAAATACGGTATTGAAAACACAGTAGCATCAAGCGGTACTGCGCTGACAGAAGAGCAGGTAAAACTGATCTCCCGATATACAAAAAACATTTTTGTACTATTTGATTCAGATTTTGCCGGTATAAAAGCAGCTAAAAGAGGTATTGAAATTATACTTGAAGCAGGTCTGGATCTTAATGTTATCAGTCTTCCTGACGGTGAAGACCCGGACAGTTTTATAAATAAATTCGGGAAGGAAGAATTTGAGAAATATTTGATTAACAAAAAAACTGTGATCAATTTCATATCAGAATTGTATGAGAAAGAAGGAAAGTTCAATACTGTAAGTGATAAAACAGAATTTATAAAGGAAATAATCGGATTTATTGGCAGAATTCCCGATAAAATAAAAAGAGCATTTTATATAAAGGAAGTTGCAAAACAATATTCGCTTTATGAATCTGATATGCGGGATGAACTCGAAAAAGTTCTCAGCAATTATAAAGTTAACAGCTTTCCCAAAACTTCACTTGTAATACCCGAAAGAAAAAAGAATACAGATAACGGTTCATTTGGAATAATTTCATCCGCTGAAAAGGATCTGCTGGAAATTTTCATAAACGGAAATGATGAAGCTATAACATTTCTTGAAAATAATCTCGAGATCAGCTTCATTAAGAATAAGACGGTTATGAAACTTGCGGAATATTTTCTGGATGAGTATACAAACAACGGCAAAATTGAAATTAAAAAAGCATTGAATGATCTGGAAGACGAGGATGAAAAAATTTTAATTACAAAAGCCGCATTAAATGTTCATGAGATTAGCGAAACTGAAAATAATTCAAGAGACAGGATCCTTGCGGGAAACATAGCTCCGGACTATAACATAAAAGCTGCAAGGGATCTTATTAAAAAATTCAGGATCAGTCAGCTTGAAGACCTTAGAAACGAAATGAAAAAGAACCCGGAATCCATGCTGGAGGTTTTTGAAATTTCAAAACAAATTAACGAATTAAAAAAATAAAATTCAAACAACATGTACTCGATAGAACCGATTGCATTTGTAAAAAATATAAGAAAAGGTATTGAAGATGATTACTGGGGTGATGTTATTTCAGAGATCATACTCAGCGATAAAATCCCTGAAAGCAGTTTAACTGGAATTGAAAATTATTCACATCTGGAAATAATTTATTATTTTCATCTTGCAGATCCTTCAGAGATAAACATTTCTTCTTCATTCCCGAGGGAAAACAGGAAATTTCCTTTGACAGGAATTTTTGCCCAGAGAAAAAGATTAAGACCGAATTTACTGGGAGCAACTATCGTAAAGCTGATCAAAGCAGATAAAAATTCTCTGACAGTCTCTGGACTGGATGCAATAAATGAAACTCCCGTAATAGACATAAAGCCTGTACTAAAAGAGTTTCTGCCACTGGGGGAAACTGAGCAGCCCGATTGGTCGACAGAATTAATGAAAGAATACTGGTCAGTAAAAAAATGAAAATCAAAATATAATTTTTTTAATGCAAAAAGACTACAAAAAGAATATTAAATTTGATTTTTATTGATTAGCTTTATAAGAATTAATCACACATAATGTCGCAGTATAAAAGAAGAGATATAAGGATCAAAGTAATGCAGACTCTTTATGCTCATCAGATTTCCAAAGACCCGATTGAAAAGGTTAAACTTGATCAGTTATCAGAAATAAAAGAAGCAGAAAACAAAGAGTTTGCCAATCTTTTGATCGAGCTTGTTCTTAGAAACGAAGAATTGCTTGATGATCTTATTAATGATAAAGCAGTTAACTGGGAGCTGGAAAGAATTTCCATTGTTGATAAACTGATTCTAAAGATTGGATTGGCAGAATTGCTATACTTTCCTGACATACCTCCGAAAGTTTCGATTAATGAAGCTATTGATATCGCTAAGGATTTTTGCACAAGGAACAGCGGAAAATTTGTAAACGGAATTCTTGACGCAGTACACGATGATCTTAAAAAATCCAAGACACTAAATAAAACCGGCCGGGGACTTATAAATATCAAGAAGAAAGAAAAACAAACAGAATCTGTAAAATAATACAGATTCAGTTTTTTAAAATATAAATTTTCATCTTACCTGTAAAATTAGATTGTTTTTTGATGAAGAATAAGAATCAGATATTCGTATGGTCGCTCTTCGATTTTGGAAATTCCTCCTACGCAGTTATAATTGTTGCCTTCGTATTTGCAGTTTACTTCAAAGAAGTTATCGCATCAGGTCAGTCAATCGGTGATCTCTACTGGTCAATCGGAATAAATATTTCAATGATAATCTCTGCAGTTCTAAATCCTGTTTGCGGAGCGATCGCCGATTATTCTTCGAATAAAAAAAAATTCCTTTTCTTCTTTACATTGATTTGTGTTATATCTACGGCGCTAATGTATTTTACAAATGAAGGAACAATTCTTTTTGCACTCACGCTTTTCATTTTTTCCAATATCGGATTTCAAACCGGACTGACATTTTATGATGCGTTCATTTCTGAGATCACTGAAGAGAAATATTATAACAAAGTATCGGGAATAGGTTACGCAGTAGGTTATATAGGTTCGCTGATCTCCGTTGCTCTTGTTTTTCCGCTGAAGGATGATCCGAACTTACTTTTTCTTGTCAGCGCAATATTTTTTCTGGTTTTCTCATTACCTATGTTCTTATTTTTAAACGAAAAAAAAATTGTCCGTGAAAAACCGGATACCGGTTACGTGCAATACGGTTTCAACAAGGTGAAAAACACTTTAAAAAATATAAATAACTTCAGAAATCTGAAGAACTTTCTGATCTCATATTTTCTGTACATCGATGCTGTGAATACAATAATATTTTTTGCGGGAATTTACGCCAGCAGCACTTTGAATTTCACCACTGTTGAACTTGCTGTTTTCTTTCTGATCGTTCAGTTCAGCGCAATGATCGGCTCGCTATTATTCGGATTTCTGGGAAGTAAAATTGGAATTTTAAGATCGATATATATTAATTTAGTAATATGGACACTGATCTCGCTGGCAGTATTTTTTACGGACGATAAAATGTCTTTTTATATTATCGGAGGAGTTGCCGGAACATTCCTGGGGTCTGCTCAAAGTTTATCAAGAACTCTCATGACAATGCTGACTCCTCTTGAATTTAAAACAGAGTTTTTCGGATTCTACGGATTATTTGAAAAGACATCAACTATACTCGGTCCGCTTACATTTGGGCTGGTTTCATGGCTTTCCGGTTCACAAAAATATGCTGTTTTATCAGTTGGAGTTTTTTTCATACTCGGTATGTTACAATTGAAAAAAGTAAAAGTAAAGGAGATAAATTAAATTGTCAGAATTAAAAGAAAAAGAAATCCCCGGATCAAACGAACTTGATCATTTAATAAAACTGCTTGATGATGAGGATGAGAGTGTTTATTCAAATGTCAGAGACAGATTTATTTCTCACGGAAAGGACACATCAGATTATCTGGAGAATTTTCTTTCAAATAAACTTATTGAAGAAAATAATCTTATCAGAAAAAGAGCCAGTGAAGTTATTACTGCAATTAATTTTGAAAACATAGAATCTGAAATGACTCAGCTTATTAACAGCGGAAATAAATATATACTTGAAGATGCAATGCTGATAATAGCTTCCTACGGTTATCCGTTAATTGATAAAAGTGATTACAAAAGTAAACTCGACAAGATATCCTCTGATATAAAAGCAATATTATCTGAAAAGGAAATTAAGAACTCAGAAATGCCGCCTCAGGAAATTCTTAAAACAATAAATAATTTTCTTTTCAGAGAAAAAGGTTTTACAGGTAACAGTGATAATTATTACGATCCGGATAACAGTTTTATTAATAAGGTCATTGACGACAGAAAAGGAATTCCGGTAACATTGTCAATTCTGTATATGCTGATTGCCAGAAGACTGGATCTTCCTGTTTACGGAATAAATCTTCCGGGACATTTTATACTTAAACATAATAACGGTAATGCTGAAGAGGAATACTTTATAGATCCATTCAACAAAGGAGTTCTTATATCTGTAAAAGAAGCGTCACAATTCATTAAAAACTCCGGAATGTCCAAAGATGAATTCATTGACATTCCGTATTTAAAACCTTCTACTGATAAAGAGATTCTTTTGAGAGTATTAAGAAATTTATCAGAAGCTTTTAAAAAAGAAAACGAATTTCTGAAATCAGAACAAATCGAAAAACTAATGCTGAATTTTGCCTGATACATTTAAAATAAATAATGATAAGAATAAGGATATATTCAAAAAGAAAATACTTTTCCTCAATCAGTATTCATTTTTATTATTTATCCTCATTATTGTTTTAATTTCCGGTTTCAGTTTAAAATCATTTGCTCAGATTGATGATGAGATTGAAATTATTGAGAGCATTCCACTGGAAACTTCACTTGAAAAATCAGATCTTCCAAGGACTTATGATGTCTGGCTGAAAATGATCAATGATGCAAAACATTCAATTGATATTGAAACGTTTTATTTCGCAAATAAAAAAGGTCAGCCTCTTGATGATATTATTTCAGCGATAAAAATTGCCGCTGAAGTCAGAAGTGTAAAAGTAAGGATCATTGTTGATTCCGGTTTTTATTCAAATAATGATAAATCGGCTGATGAACTTGAAGGAATTCAGAATATTGAAATAAAAAAAATTCCGTTTTCAAATCTGGCCGGCGGTGTAATGCACGCAAAATATTTTATTGTTGACAATGAAAACTTATTTCTCGGAAGTCAGAATATGGACTGGAGAGCATTAATACATATTCATGAAATAGGAGTAAGGATCAAAAATAAACAGACAGTGAAAACTTTTTCAGATCTGTTTGATACTGACTGGAAACTTTGCGACAATAATTTTTACGGAATAACCAATATGGCCGTTCATAGTTTTGTTACGGCTGATAATCCTGTTGTTATGAAAACAGAAAATTTTGGCGAAATAAAGCTTTACCCTGCATTCAGTCCCCCTTCTCTGAATATGCCCGGTTTGAGTTCCGAAGAAGACGAACTTTTAAAAATCATTAAAAATTCAAAAAGCAGATTGTCTATTCAGATGTATTCCTATTCTCCGAAAGCCAGGAATGAAAATAATTATTATGATAATATTGACAAAGCATTAAGATCAGCAGCGGAAAGAGGAGTTCAGATAAAAATTATTTTTTCAGACTGGGCAATAAGAGAGCCTGCAACTGAATTTATTAAAGATCTTTCTAAAGTTGAAAATATTAAAATTAAATTCAGTTCTATACCTGAATACAGTACAGGATTTATTCCTTACGCAAGAGTTGAGCACTGCAAGTATTTTATTTCGGATGATGACATTTCATGGTTAAGCACTGCAAACTGGGAATGGGGTTACTTCAATAATTCGAGGAATGCAACAATGATAATTGAAAACAAGAAAATAAATGAGTTGCTGAATAAAGTATTTGAAAGAAGCTGGGAAAGCAATTTTGTCAGTGAAGTAGATGTAAGCAAAGTATATAAACCTGTAAAACGGAATTGAGCATAGAAACAATTTGATTAATTCAATCCAACCAAAAGCACTTCCAAAAATATTTAAATTCAGAATTTCAGTTGATTTTGTGAACTAAAGAATCTAAATTAGTTACCCCAAATTTTTTATTAATTTAAACATTAAAAAAATGAAAAATTTAATTCTCACCTTGCTTTTGCTATTCCCCTTAGTTGTGTTTTCTCAGGAAACAGATTTTGTTGCGCCTCCGGAAAAAAGAAATTGTTCAACAATGGAAGTTTTTGACAGGTTAAAAGCTGAAGATCCCGGTTATGAGAACAGGCTGGATCAGATCGAAAATGAGATCCAGAATTACATCAGAAGTAATCCGCAACACGATATGGCAGTGATAAATATTCCTGTAGTAGTCCATGTAGTTTATAAAACCGCAGCGCAGAATATCTCAACAGCACAGATACAGTCACAGATAAATATTCTCAATCAGGATTTCAGAAAATTAAATGCGGATGTATCAGGAGTTCCTACCGCATTTCAGGCAAGTGTTGCTGATTGCCAGATCAATTTTTGTCTCGCTTCCAGAGATCCAAACGGAGCTGCAACAACAGGTATAGTAAGAAAATCAACAACTAAAACTTCTTTCAGCACAAACGATTATGTGAAATATTCAAGCAGAGGCGGTTTTTATACCTGGGGCAGAAAAAAAAATCTTTATTTTTGGGGTTTTTATTTTAGCGGGGGAGGACTTTGTTATTCACAATTTCCCGGGGGAGCAGCTGCTACTGACGGAGTTGTTATCGGATATAAGTACTTCGGAAACACCGGAGCTGCTGTATATCCTTTTAATAAAGGAAGAACAGCTACACATGAAGTAGGTCATTGGCTGAATCTAAGACATATCTGGGGTGATGACGGAACCGGCTGCACGGGTTCAGATCTTGTTTCTGATACACCTAATCAGGCTGATGAAAATTATGGCTGTCCATCATTTCCTACCATCAGCTGTTCTAACGGACCAAACGGAGAAATGTACATGAATTATATGGATTATACAGATGACAGATGTATGTTTATGTTTACAACAGGTCAGTCTTCAAGAATGAGCGCTGCATTAAACGGTACAAGAGCTTCACTTTTATCTTCAAATGGATGTACTTCTCCAGTTTTAAATCCCGGCGAAATTCAGGATAATAATTCTCCGCAACTGGAAGAAGATATCAATAAAGATGTGTTCAGACTTTATCAGAATCTGCCAAATCCATTTAACCCGACAACTTCTATAAGTTTTAACCTGCCCGAAGGAGGAGTAGTTAGTTTAAAGATATTTGATATTTCAGGAAGAGAAGTCAGCTCTTTAATTGATTCATATCTTAGTGCTGGACTTCATACAGCACAATTTGACGGAGCTGCACTATCTTCAGGAACTTATTATTACAAACTTACAAATGGAAATTTGACTGAAATCAGAAAAATGATATTACTAAAATAATTTTAATACTTAAATTTGTAATAATAAAACCCGGTGAATTAAATTTTCCCGGGTTTTTTATTTGATCTTTTTCAAAACGGTTGATTTAACTGATTAAAATTATTTCCCGGAATCGAATAGTTATGATAAAATTCATTTTTATGCGTGACGTAGTTCAGAATACTTTGAGGCAGAAAATGAAAAAAACTTGTCTCTATTAGAAACAAGTTTTTGTGCCCGGGATCGGAATCGAACCGATACTGCCTTTACAGGCAACAGGATTTTAA
>DAIPYE010000012.1:0-31386 GCA_036782915.1 Bacteroidota bacterium
TTTAATGAATGTCATTAAAATTTTTTAGCTTTCAAACTAATATTTAGACATTTTTCATCAGCGGGCGATTTTTCTTTTGCAAGCTTTTCTTTTCATCGTAGAAAAGAAAAGCGAGATGATACTGTTAAGAAATTTAGTTATAACGTTTTGGAAGAATATGTCTAACATGACAGGGAACATCGTTACATAGAAATTTAATATTACTCTTTCACGGGAGGTTCATAGATTTTAATCTTAAATCAATTTAACTCTTGAGATCTGATCATCTTCATATGTATCTTCAGTCGCTTCAAATCCTAATTCTCTGTATAATTTCACTGCGTCATGATTATCCGGTCTGTGAAGAATATCAACAGCTTCAACACCTGTCTCTTTTAAATGCGCTAAAAGTAATTTCAAAGCTTCTCTGCCAAATCCTTTTCTCTGATAATTTTTATCAATCATAAATCTGTTTATATAATAATTCCCGCGTTCTGGATCTTTTGCATACATTATAAATCCTACCATAGTCTCATCATTATATATTGCTCTTGGCTCTAACTCCCTGTATGCATAAGCCTGTGCGAGACTGTTTTCATTTGAACCCATAAATTTCCGTTGATCCGGAAACAAAGAAAGCTTTAAACATTCTTCACAGTTTTTCTCAGTAATTTTCCTTAATGAAATTTTCATTTTCTGTTTTTGATTTAAATTTTATCCAGATAAACTACTTTGGTTGCAACATTCTCTACGAATTTTTTATCATGTTCTGTAAACAGTATTGTCGGTTCGTGTTCTAATATTACTTTTTCAAGCTGCTCTCTGCTTGCAATATCTAAATAATTCAAAGGCTCATCCCAAATTAAAAGATCAAACGGTTTAATAAAGGATTTACACAGTTCCGCTTTTTTTAATTCCCCTTTACTGAATTTTTCAAGCGGTCTGTCAAATAGTTCTCCCCAGGCACCCATTACTCCCAGAATATTTCTGAACTTTGTTTCTTCTATATTACTGTTCTTCAAATGTTCTCTTAATGATCCATTATCCCATTCAGGATTCTGATCCGAATAAGAAATTTCCAGATAATTCGGATTGTAAATAATTCCTTCACCTAAACTAATTTGTTTTCTTATCGCATTGATCAGACTTGTTTTACCACTGCCGTTATCGCCGGTCAATGCAACTCTGTCACCTTTAAAAATATCCAGAGAAAAGTTTTTGAATATGATTCTGTTATCAAAAATTAGTGTTGCATTACTTACGGATAATATTTTCTCCGTGGATTTTTTGATTGTTTCAATTTTTAAACTCCTTTCCCCTTCTTTGTTATTAAGTAAAGATTTTTTCTCATCAATCTTTTTTTCAATGCGAAGCTCTAAATTCAATGCCCGCTTCATCTGTTTTGCAGATTTATGACCTATATATCCCTTATCATAAGCTCCGGTTTTTTCAGTTTCTTTGGAATCTGCCCAGCTCCTTCTCTTTCTTGCAGATGACTCCAGGGATTTCACTTCTCGTTTTAGATTTTCATTCTTTCTTTTTTCAAACTCCTCTTCAAAATCCATGTTGTATTTCCATTGGGCATAATTACCTTTGTTCAGTTTTACATCGCTCTTGTTTATTGATAAAATATGATCAGTGCATTTGTCCAGCAAATTTCTGTCATGTGAAACTAAAATAAACCCGTTCTTTTTTGATAAATATTCTCCGAGAATAATTCTTCCTTTCATGTCGAGATGATCAGTCGGCTCATCAATTAACGGAAAAGTATTTTTCTTCAGAAAGAGGGGAATCAGCAAAGTTCTTGTCTGCTCACCTCCGCTTAACGTATTGAAATTTCTTTTAAGCAGATCATTGCTCATTTCAAGTTCGGAAAATTCTTTTTTAATCAGCGAATCTATCTCATATCCGTTTGCATTTTGGTATTTTTCCAGTATTTCTCCATACTCATTTATACTGTCCTTATCTCCTTTCTTACTTTGCATTTCCATTTGCTTTTCCCAGTCAGTAAATGGAGCAATTCTCTCTTTTATTAAACTGAAAGTTGACTGTTCCTTAATTTCATGCTCGTATGGAAAGTAAAATGTTTCAACTTCCGACTGAATTGAACCGTGAACAGGAACAAGCTTTTTATTAAGAAGATTAAGAAACGTACTTTTCCCTCTTCCGTTTCTTCCTGTCAATCCAAGTCTCCAGCCTGTATCAATATTCAGATTAAGATCATTGAAAACTTTATCGGAAGAATCTTTATAATAAAATGTTAAGGAATTTATACTTATTGTACTCATTTGGTAATTTGTTAAGTTAGTTGAGTTAGTTAAGTTAGTTGAGTTAGTTGAGTTAGTAATGTAATAGTTGAGTATTTTCGATTAACTTATAACTCGTAAATCGTAATTCTTAATTTGTAAATCGTAATTCTGAATTTATTTTTTAAACTTTTTTTGATCATTGGAAATTTTCTTCCACTTTTTCTTTTCAGCAAGTTTTGCCTTCTGATTATTTCTGTTCTCAAAATGTCTGACTTCCTTTTGCAGTTTTACATAATTTTTAAATCTGCTTTCATCCAGTTCTCCGTTTTCTATTGCTTTCAATATTGCGCAGCCGGGTTCTGTTTCATGTTTGCAGTCTGTAAATTTGCATTCTTCTGAATATTTTTCTATATCGGAAAATGTTTCACCCATTCCGTCACTTCCTTCCCAGAACTGCATCTGCCGCATTCCCGGTGTGTCAATTATCAATCCTTCATTGGGCAAAACAATAAGTTCCCTGTGTGAAGTTGTGTGTCTTCCCTTGTCTTTATATCCGCTTATATCTTTGACTTCCATTACTTCTTTACCGCAAAGACAGTTTATAAGTGTTGATTTCCCGACTCCTGATGAACCGACGAATGCAACTGTTTTATTATTTTCAAAATAAAATTTCAAATCTTCAATTCCGGAATTTTGAACAGCGCTTAAAGCATGAATCTTTGTATTAAGTGATATTGTTCTTACTTCAGCAATTTTTTCTTCAGTATTTTTACATACATCTGTTTTTGTTAAAATTATTACAGGCGTAATTTCATTCTCCGATGCCTGTGATAAATATCTTTCGATCCTCCTGACATTCAATTCATGATTCAATGAACTGACAATAAACAAATAATCGATATTAGCTGCAATTATCTGTTCCTTTGTCTCACCGTCCTCATCGTCAAAAGCTGCTTTTCTTGAAAATTTATTTTTTCTTTCCAGGACAAATTCAATTGTAGCTTTCTTCTCTCCCGGGACTGGCCTGAATATAACCCAGTCACCAACTGCCGGGAATTGCGATGAAGTATCATTTTTAAAATGAAACTTGCCTGAAACTTCACCTGTTATTTCACCTTCTTCTGTGTAAAGTAAATAATTGCTTTTATTCTCAATTGCTACTCTTCCGGCTGAATATTCTTCTTTAGAAAAATTATCCATCTGTTCTTCAAAAAAATTATCCCAGCCGTATTTTTTTAATTTTGTAAAATTGATCAAATTTATATTTATTTAGTTTAAGATTTAAAAGCGGGTTAAATTGATCATATAATTGTTTGTTTAATAAATCTATGAATCAATGTTTTTCAGAGTTTTTATAAATTCCTTTGATATTATATAGTTTTTCTCTTTTCTGAATTGTTTAAAACCAAGCTCCTCATTTATTCTGTACATGTATGTATTCTCCGGATATGTATCTGTGTAAAATGCATCTATATTTTTAAAGTCTTCGAGTACTTTCAGATACATCTTCGCCTTTAAATATTTTGCAAGATTTTTTCCGCGATATTTCTGATTAACGGCTGTCAGTGCTCCGTTATGATTTAATACTGTTTTCTCGGATATTTCAACATAGACAGAATTGTATGCGGCAATTTCATTTCCGTTAAATAAAATATAATTGTAATACGGATCGTCTCCATCCCGGTCTCTTTGAATTCTTTCTTTCAAAGTGTCAATAGTTGATTCGGGTATCATACTTCCATTCGGATTGCTTTTTTTCAAATCTCTGTTTATTTCATTTTTAAATCTGACATACTCTTCATAATTCTCTTCAGGTATTTCATGACAAAAAACAAGCTTGAAATTCTCAGCTTCTTTGTTGCTTTTAACAATTTCTCTCCAGTATTCCAGCTTCATATCATCCCTGGAAAGTTTTGAAATGTGCATTGTATAACCCGGTTCTAAACCGAATTTTTTGCATACAGAATCTTTCCTTTCATTATGCGTCCAGTATGAAATGCATTCAAAATTTGTTTCCTCCATATATTGTGAAGATAAGATCAATAATTTCCTGAAGATATTTTCGTTTATTTCATCACTGATCAATTCACACATAAACTCGCATTTATTATCATATACCTTGAATGCGATCCATCCTTCGGGCTTTTCATTTTCAAAGATAACATATTCCTTAAAACTATGTTTGCTGTTGTTAGAAAAACTGAGTCTGGATTTTTTGAAATCACTAATATCTCTTTCATTATAATTGTAAAAATCTCTGAATTCAAACCAGTCGCCGTCCTGTATCAATGCATCGTTTCCGAATTTATTAAAAATATTTTTTAATAGTACTCTGTATTGAGAAAATTCAGTTTCAGTTAATCCTGTTATGCTTTTAAATTCTGTCATATGTAATTTCAATTTACTTTTTAATTAACTGTTATTTTTGTATGAAATTAAATTCAACTGTTTAAATTGCTTTTTATCTGATCATTACTTTTTGCAAATCATGACAAAATCAGTTGAATCATTGCTTAAACTACCTTTTTTAAAATCCCCGTATACTTTTTCTAATTTGAAAGGTGTTCTCCCAATTAGATTCTCAAGCTCATACCTGAAAAAATACCTGAAAGGAAAATATGCCTCGCTTTTATTTTCCTCTCCGTTCTCATCCCAGATGAACTTGAAAGTTATATCAAGTATTTGTTCTATGTAATTGTTTTTTATCGTGACTGATCTCTGAAGCCTTTTACCGGTCTCATACTCTCCGTCAAATTCAGGAACATTAACTCTCTCCGAATTTATTTTTTCAAGATTAGGAACGAATACGTCAAATATAAATTTACCTCCATCTTCCAGATGATCGTATATTTTGTTCAAAGCTGTTAACTGATCTTCAATACTCAGCAAATGTTGAAAAATTCTGAATGGCGCTATAATCAGATTAAATCTTTTTTTAAGGCTTAACTCTCTTACATCGGATAAAAAAATTCTTTCTTTATCCTTTTCATTAATTTTAGATCTCAGCTTATCAAGCATTAAATTACTTTGATCTATTCCATAAATATCAGCTCCATTCTTTAATGCCGGAACGAAGATCCTTCCTGTTCCTGCTCCGATTTCAAGCACTGGTCCGTTTGCTTCAGCGATTTCTTTCAGATAAAATTTCAGACCTGATTTATCCAGGATCTTATCATAAACAATATCGTAGAATCTTGAAATTGATTCGTTGTTTTCGTAAATATCTTTCATAATAATTTATTTAATTTTTAAACAATAAACCTTTTCACCTTCTTCAATTCTTCCGGTATCTTCAAATCCAATCGATTCATATAAATTCATTGCAGATGAATTTTCAGGAACGAAGCTGATAAAGATCTCTTTGTTTTCATAATTATTTTTAATTGTTTCAATGAGTTTCAGCATTGCCTCTCTTCCGTATCCTTTTCTCTGGTGCTCTTCCACGATCATTAATCTGATTATCCATATCGAGCCGTCTCCTTCGTTTACATCATCTTCTCCGTACATAAGAAAACCTATCATTTCTTCATCATTGTAAATTGCAGTTGGTTTCCAGCTTGAATAAAATTTTGATTGTGCAATGGAAAATACATTGGGAGCAACAAATTCAGCATGCTCTTCTGTTAATTTTAATTTTACAGCTTCCCGGTAATTCTCTTTTGTTATGTCTTTTAAAATTATATTCATATCACTTATTGTTATATGCTTTTAAAATTTCTTTTGTGAATTTAATTTCGCAGTATTCTTCATAAGGCTTAAATCCCATCTCTTCATTTATTCTGTACATGTATTTATTCCAGGGATATGTATCAGTTCTGATAAACTCAAAATCCGGGTACTCTTCTGTCACCTTCAGATAAATTTCGGCTTTCAGATACTTTGCAATATTTTGCCCTCTGTAATCTCTGCTCACAGTAGTAAGTCCGCCTGCCTGATCTATCATTTTTTTGTTTACATCCCTGACAAAGAGGGAACAGAATCCGGTTATCTGATCATTGTCAAAAAGCACATACAGATACATCTTATCCCTTGGACCTTTATCCCATTTAAGTTTTTTCAAAACATCTTCCTTCGTTCTCTCAATAATTTCAGGCTTGTCCGGATTAAAAAAATTCATATCTACCCTTGCTTCATTATAAACTTTTAAATATCTGTCAAGTATCTCTTCGTGAATTGTATCATATAATACTAATTTATAATTGAAATTCTTTGAAATTGAATCAGCAGTTTCTCTTAGTTTGATTCTGTCTATTTCATCTCTCTTCAGTCTTGAGAAAATTTTCCTGTCAAAAATTATTCCTCCTGCTTTAATCAAAGAGTCAATTATTCCTTTTCTTCTGGTATAAGTATAGATCTCCGGTTTTTCTCTTTCAGTAATGAAGCTGTTCACAAATTCAAATATTAATTTAATTAATCTTTCAGGTATTTCATTGTAAATCGTGTCAATTACAAATTCCGCTCCGTCTCCGGACAATCTGATTCCAAGCCATCCTATAGCTTCTTCATTCTCAATAAATAAATTGAAACTCAGATGATCTTCCTTTAACAGCTCAAGATCAGTCAGACGGTATCTTTTTAATTCTTCCCAGTCTGATTTTTGATCTGTATCTTCAGGATAGTATTTTCTGTTAATACTTTCATCAAGCGCAGCATATAACTGCCACTGCTCATCAGACATATTTATTGCATTTATTGACAGCATAATAAATTATTGTTTTAAATAGTTTTCTAAGAATTCTTTTGAAAATATAAATTTTAACTCAATCCCAAACGGCTTAAATCCCATATCTTCATTAATTTTATGCATGAATTTATTCCAGGGAAATGTATTCGAAAGTATATATTCTATTTCCGGAAAATCCTCAATTACTTTTAAATACATCTTCGCTTTCAGATATTTGCCGAGATTTTTACCTCTGTAATTTCTGGTTACGTATGTTATTCCTCCACCGACAACAGTTTTACCGTTTTGCATCAGATATATTGTGTAAAACGCTGCAATTTCTTTTTTATCAAAAAGAATATATGTGTATTTTAGATCAGTATCATTTTTTTCAGATTCTATTCGCGCAATTAAGTTTTCTTTGGTGTATTTACGCGGAACATGTTTAGAGGGATTAAAAAATTCTTTATCAATTATATACTCATTTATTAAGTCTACATATTTGTCATGCATTTCTTCAGTTATTACATTTTCCGGAATATCTTTATGAAATTCCAGATCATAATCGTCCGCAAACTTATTCGTTTCAACAATATCCTTCCAATATTTTATATTCATATCCTCCCTTGATAATTTTGAAATTGCAGCCTCAAAATATACTTCAGCATTAATTTTTTTTAACGGATCACTTCTGCGGGATTTATCAGTTGCATAGTAAGCAAAATTCTTACCTCTTTCCACTATGTAATCATAAACGCATTTTAAAATGGTTTGTATTAATTCCGGCTGTATGTGGTCGTATATGGTATCATATAAAAAATCTACTTCATCATTTGCAATTTTCATTGCAACCCATGCAACAACTTCATCATTTTCCATGATCAAAGAATACTCATTCAGAAATTGATTCATTTCCGATTCAATGGTTTCAAGTTTTAATTTTCTGAATTCCTTCCAATTACTTTCTTCCTTTAAATGGTCATTCCTGTATTCCTCCCAGCCATCATATTCACAATAATTATCTTCATTAAATTTTTCCTTTATCGATCTCAGCAATTTAATATAAGAAATCCATTGCACATCTGTCATATCTTTTGCGTTAATAACTTTCATAATTAGTCAGCTTTAAAATTTATAGATAATTTATTTATCTTCATTTTCTTTTTATCAACTAAATTTAATATATTTATTTAAAAGCCAGCATTTCATTCTCTCTCTGCTCTCTTAACTGACGTGTATATAAATTGTAATATAAGCCTTTCTTTGTCATTAACTCGGAATGGCTTCCGTCTTCAATGATTTCTCCTCTTTTTATAACTATTATTCTGTCACAATTTTTAATTGTAGAGAGTCTATGAGCAATAATTATTGATGTTCTGCCTTTTATCATTTCATGAATTCCATTTTGAATTTTTGTTTCTGTAAGTGTATCAACTGATGAAGTTGCTTCATCCATTATAAATATTCTCGGATTAGCAAGAACAGCTCTTGCAAATGAGATCATTTGTCTCTCTCCCAGTGATAATTTATCACCTCCCTCACCAACTTCTTCGTCCAGTCTGCCAATATAATCTTCTCCGCCGATCAGAATAAGTGAATCTTTAATTTCCTGTTCAGTAGCTGCATCCCTTCCGTATTTTATATTATCTCTTATATTTCCCGAAAAAAGATGAGGTGTCTGCAATACAACTCCAAGCTTATTCCTCAGGCTTTCCATGGTTTTATCAAGATAATCAATACCGTCTATTTTTATCACTCCACCTGTAGGTTCGTAAAATCTGCAGATCAGATTAATGATCGTTGATTTCCCTCCGCCCGTTTCTCCCACTAGAGCAACCGACTGTCCTTCTTCTATATTCAAATTTACATTCTTTAAAACAGGTTTGCCTTTTTCATAATAAAAGGAAACATTTTCAAATTCGATCCCGCCTTTTATTTTATCAAATGTGCCGGCATTTTCTCTGTCCTTTAAAGCAGGCTGTGTATCAAGTAAAGAAAAAATTCTCTCACCTGCTGAAATGCTATTTTGAATCTGTGAATAAAAATTAGAAATATCCAGAATCGGCTCATATATCAGAGTTGCATAACCGAAAAAAGCTGCCAGTAATCCGACAGTAATTTCGGGAGGCATTGTTATAGCCATATTCCCACCATAATAAATTACAAGAGCTGCTGCTATCGAACCGATAAATATTACCAGCGGCTGATACAAAGCCATAAAGTAAGAAGATTTGAAAGATGCATCCCTCATCTTTTCACTTAATGATTCAAACTCCTCACTCGCCCTGCTCTCCTGCACCATACTTTTATTAACTTCAACACCTGTTATGTGTTCATTGTAACTGGCAGTCAGTTCACTGTTGAATCTTCTTGACTGTCTTGAATACTTCAGTATCAGCTTCCTGATTTTAATTGAGATCAGAGCAAGTACGGGAATGGTCAAAGATACTATGATCGCAAGTTTCCAGTTGTAAATGAACATAGAGATCAGACAGAAAAAAATCATTCCGAATCCCCAGATGCATTCTATGAATCCCCATGAGATCAGCTCGGTTACTTTATTTGTGTCAGATGTAATTCTTGTCATCAGCCAGCCAACAGCAGACTTGTCATAAAATGAAAATGAAAGTTCCTGAAGTTTTTTAAATAACTCCTGTCTTATATCGAACATTACATATTCCTGTATTCGTCCTGCGAAATTAATGAACATAAAAACTGAACAGGATAACACTGCTCCTAATCCCACAAACATCCATGCATACTTCATCAATGGCGCAAGATCAACTTCCGGCTGAATTCCCTGCGTATAAGATGCTTTGTATTTTTCCACTAACGGAACTATTGCATTGTCAAGAAGATTCAGCCATACCAATGGCGTAACCGCTTCCACAATTGTCACCATCAGCACAAAAAATATAAATCCTTTCATCCAGTTTTTGTATTTCTTTGTGTAAGAGAATAACCTTTTTAGAAAAGGAATTACTGATACATTTTCCTGAAAATTTTTCTCTTTTAGTTTGCTCATAATAATATTTTTCTAAATATTTATTAAATAATATTTTCCTTCATTCTCTCTTCCGCATTTATATGCAGTCTTTAGTGACGCAGGGTTTTCAGGAACAATAGTCCCGAAGATAAAATCATTTTCAGATGCTTCCAGTGAATCAATCATCTTCCTCTGCGCAGAAGCCGCAAAGCTTTTTCCCCTGAACTCTCTGAATAATATTTCTTCTTTAATATAATAACCACTGTAGAAATTAAAAAATGTTTTTGATATTGCAAATATTCCTGCAAACTTTTTGTCAATAATTATCTTATATAGGAACCCGTTTGCCATAGCTTCTTTTAATGAATTCATTGATTCAGCTATAACTTTACTTTTATAAATTTCATTTTCTTCTTTTAATTTCTCGTATTCCGAAACGTATTCATCATAAAACTCATAATCATAAACTCTTTCAAGATAAACATTGTCATATCCGGCAGGTTTATCTTTCTTTTTTATTGTATTTATGTGCCCGGTTACAAGTATTGTTTCACATTCATACTCCTGCTTACTCTCTTTTGCTGAATCCGCAATTTCAAAAAAACAGATCTTCTTAGGATCAAAAGCTTTGTATTTATTATAGAGAAATTCTTTTATTGATTCAATTTCGGGATTGCCAAAAACATCGAAATTCTTACCGTGAATTTCAACAATTGGAATGTTCCTATATCCCGCTTTATTTAAAAATATTCCGCTCATAACTAAATTATGATTTCCTGTATCAGATAGATGAATTTTATAGTCATCAATGTTTTTATTTTTGTGATTTGCAGCTTTCATATATCTCTCTGCAGATTCATTATCAGTTGTATATGTAAAGAATGATTCAAACTGGTCTTTGATATTCTTCCTTGCAATTTTCTCAGTCAGAAGATTTATTATTCCCAAGGGAATTTTACTGATTTCGTATTCTAAAAATTCTTGTATATACATTCTTATAATAATTTAAATAATAAAATTTTCAGTATTATCTGTTTCAGCCTTTATCTCCTCTTCTATTGAGATCTGAATATCATAGATCTTTTTGTAAAATCCTTTTTTCTGAATTAATTCTTCATGTGTACCTTCTTCAATAATGTTTCCTTTGTCAAGAACGATTATCCTGTCACAGTCCTGTATCGATGTTATCCTGTGAGCTATTATAAATGCTGACTTTCCTTTCATTAAACCTCTCATGGCTTTCTGAATTTCAAATTCAGTTTCAGAATCCACAGATGAAGTCGAGTCATCAAAAATTAAAATATCCGGATCCTTCATTATTGTCCTGGCAATAGTTACTCTTTGTTTTTGTCCTCCGGAAAGCGTAACTCCTTTTTCACCGACAATGGTCTCATATGAATCAGGAAAAACTTCCGTAATTATATCATGTATATTAGCCGCTTTAGCTGCTTCAATAACCTGATCAATGTGTGAATCAGGATCAGAGTATGCTATATTGTTTTTAATTGTAGTGGAAAACAAAAACGGTTTCTGCAATACAACTCCGAATCTGCTTCTTAAATATTCCTTTGAATAACTTTTAATGTCTTTTCCGTCAATTAAAATCTGACCGCTGTCAGGATCAAAAAATCTCATCAGCAGGGAAATTATAGTTGTCTTTCCCGCACCGGTCGGTCCGAGTAATGCAATTTTCTCACCGGCTTTTATTTTGAAACTGATCTTATTAAGAACTCTTTGCTTTTCATTTTCCACATAATTAAATGCAACATCCCTGAATTCAATCTCTCCTCTGAGTTTCTTATCCTTCAGATCTTCGCCTTTATAATCCTCCTGCTCGGAGTCAAGGATGGAAAATATTCTGTCAATTGCAATTGTCGTCATTCCAAGATCGCTCACAAGCTGCCCCAGTCTGCGCATCGGCCATGCAACAAGCATGGAATACGAATAAAACGCCGTATATTCTCCCACTGAAAGCTGATTATTAAGCACAAAATAGCCGCCGGCAAATACTGAAACTGCTATCTGAAAATGAATCAGGAAATCTGTTGACGGAAAAAATATTCGGTGAAGCTTTAGCAGTTTTAATGCCCATTGTCTCTTTTCTTCATTCTGCGCAGTGAATTTATCTATTTCGAAATTCTCCTTAGCAAATGCTTTTACAACTCTTATCCCTGACAAATTTTCCTGAACTGTAATTGAAAGCTGATCCTGTTTCTTCTCATGCTCTGCCCAGATGATTCTTTCTTTTTTAAAAAATAAGATCGAACCGATAAAAATTAACGGAATAAAAAATATTGCAATTAAAGCATAAGTGAAATTAATTGTTGTCATCATAAAAAATGCACCTGTAAATAAAGCAAGCATTCTTATTACATCCACTACCTGTGTTGCCGCAAATTTTCTCAAAGCTTCCACATCTCCGGTACATCTTTGTATTAATTCTCCTGTCGGTGTTTTAGAATGATATGCAATCGGTAATGCCTGAATATGTGAAAACAATCTGTCTCTTAATTTTTTTATAGCCTTCTCTGTAGATGATGCTGAAATTGCGCTTCCTGCAAATGAAAAAACGCCTCTCAATAATGAAATTACCAGAAATATTCCTCCAAGCGAAATTAAAATGAGATTAAGATTATCCATTTTCATATCAGGGATTACAGAATATAAAAATTTTGTTATACTGTCTTCAGGTATAATATCGATCTTACCGCCGCTTTGAAAAAAAACGATCACTTTATCAACAGTTATCTGAAGGATCTTCGGCTGAAGCATTCTGATGTAAATAGCAATTATTACCATTAATCCGGATAAAATATAATTTGCCTTCCATTTTCCCAGTATCTGAAATAATTTCTTTAAATAAATCATTTTTGTTGAGTATTAAATTTATACAAAAAAAAACCGCGAATACTTTATGTATCCGCGGCTTCTAAAAACTTTTATGTAATCGGGTTATATTGAAAACCTCCGATTAAACCACGGATTAATTCTGACATCTACACCTGTATATGCAGGAACATTGCAATAAATGCCGGATATGTTATATATATTTTTCATCATATTTTAAGTGTTAAATTATCACCTTTCGTGGTTTATTATAAAATTGAAATGAACTTAATTGAAATTAATTGAATAGACAGAAATGAACTGTACAAAATTACGAATGTTAATTTTAAAATGCAAGTTTCCGGATGTTTTATTTTATAAAATGCGGTAACTGATTAAAAGTGTATAGTTCTTTATCAGTACTGCATATAAATTCTAAAATCATAATTAACAAAATTAAAAATCAAATTTATCGATTAGTTTGTCATCAATAAAAACACGAATCTGATATGTATCGGTAGACTGAACATTTCCATTAACATCTTTGCTTGTTGATGATGTTCGGTATCCGTTCATCATAATCTTCTTTCCTTTATAAGAACCGGATTTCTGAAAATTGTCACCTATCAGAGGAAATGAATCCTTCAAAACTTCTGTCCCGTTTATCGTGCAAATGAATTCCTCATTTAATGCAGCTTTCTTAACAACATTTACTTTCCATGTTTCATCCCCTTCTTTATAAACAGTTGACTGAGTCGAAGAACATCCGGAAATTGACAGAAATAAAATCATTATAAAACATTTTATTAAATTTAAATTCTTTAGTTTGGTTTTCATAAGATTAAAATTAATTTTTTAAATAATGTTTTAAATGAGTTGTATCTTTCAAATGAAATTTCTGTTTTAAAAAAAGGGACTGATCAGATTCTATACATCGCCTTTTACCGGCCTGACAATAACATCTTCGATCAAAACTTTTCTTGACTGCTGAAATACATCGAGAGTGATCTTTGCGATATCATTAGGTGACATCATTCTGTTTCTGTATCTCTGACGTGATTTGCTGTCCCACATTGGAGTTTCAGTTGCGCCGGGAAGAATATTGCTGATCTTGATATTATATCTTCTGACCTCTTCTCTTAATCCGTTTGACATTGCCAAAAGTCCTGCTTTTGAAGCGGCATAAACAGAACTATTCTCAAATGCCGTATTTGCAGCAACTGACAAGATATTAATAATGTGTCCGTTCTTATTTTTTATCATTTGTCCGATAACACTTTTCATACAGAGAAAAGAACCTCTTAAATTTGTATCTATGACCGTATCATAATCTGTGGATTTTGTATCCATGAAAGATTTAAAAACTGTTACTCCGGCATTATTTACCAGTACATCAATGACACCATATTTTTCCCGGATGCGCTTAGCGGTTATCTGAACGCTTCTTTCTGACATTATATTGCATACAAATGCAGAAGCTTCTCTTTCAGCAAATTTAATCTCGCTTACTATTCTCACAAGTCTGGATTTTCTTCTTGCAGTAACTACGACTATATGACCTGCCTTCGAAAATTCCATAGCAATTTCTTTTCCAATTCCTGTCGAAGCTCCGGTTATCCAGATTACTTTTTGTTTCATTATTTTTATTGTTATAGATACATACTAAATTTTATTGAAATCACATGTTTTCTTTATATTCACCCCATACATCCCGGAGAACATTCGAGATCTCTCCGATTGTTGCATAACTCTCAATTGCTTCGAGGAAATATGGCAAAAGGTTTTCATCAGTTCCGGCTTTGACTTTAATCTGTTCCAGTTTCTCTTTTACTTTTTCGTTATCCCTTTTTGCTTTAAGTTTTTTCAGTTTGTCAATTTGTCTCTTCCCGACATTATCATCAATTTTGAATAGTATATTTTCATCCGAACTGTCAGATGTAAAACTGTTTACACCGACTTCTATGCTTTTTTTATTTTCCAGATCCAGCTGAATCTGATATGCGTTCTTTTCTATTTCAAATTTCTGATATCCTGTTTCAATCGCCTTCGAAGCTCCTCCAAGATCGTCTATCTTATTAATATATTCCCACGCTTTCTCTTCGATCTGATCAGTTAAATATTCAATAAAATATGAACCGCCGAGAATATCAACGCTGTCAGCAACTCCGCTCTCATAAGCTATTATCTGCTGAGTTCTCAATGCAGTCTGTACGGATAATTCTGTCGGAAGTGAGATCGCCTCATCCTTGCCGTTTGTATGAAGAGACTGACAACCGCCAAGTACTGCAGCCAGTGCCTGAATTGTAACTCTTACAATATTATTCTCTATTTGCTTGTCCGATAATGTCGATCCTCCGGTTTGCGCGTGAAATCTCAGCTTCATGCTGTCTTCATCCTTAGCATTAAATCTTTCCTTCATTATTTTTGCCCATATCCTTCTTGCCGCTCTGAACTTTGCAACCTCTTCGGCAAAATTATTGTGCGAATTAAAAAAGAATGAAAGTCGTTTCGCAAACTGATCGACATCAAGTCCGGATTCGATTGCAGCTTTTACATACTCTATTCCGTCAGAGAGTGTGAATGCTACTTCCTGAACTGCATTTGATCCGGCTTCTCTAATGTGATAACCGCTGATAGAAATTGTATTCCATGACGGCAGATTTTCACTGCAGTATTTGAATATATCTGTTATAAGTCTCATCGATTGCTTCGGAGGATAAATAAATGTGCCTCTGGCTATATACTCTTTAAGAATATCATTCTGTATCGTTCCCGATAATTTTTTCAGATCTGCATTTTGTTTTTTTGCAATGGCAACATACATAAGTAAAAGAATCGATGCAGTGGAATTGATGGTCATTGAGGTAGTAATATCTTCAAGTTTTATTCCTTCAAACAAAGTTTCCATATCTTCGAGTGAATCTATGGCAACTCCAGCTTTTCCTACTTCACCGTCACTCATTTTATCATCACTGTCAAAACCTATCTGTGTCGGCAGATCAAATGCAACTGATAATCCTGTTGTTCCTGAATCAATTAAAAATTTGTATCTTTTATTTGATTCTTCAGCTGTTGCAAATCCGGCATATTGTCGCATTGTCCAGAATCTTGACCGGTACATAGAACTGTGAACGCCTCTTTCAAATGGATAATCTCCAGGATAAGATATTTTTTCATCCTTCATATCAGATTCAGTTAGAGCTTCCGGTATAATTATATCTGAATCAGTTTTAAATGATTCTTTCCTGTTTTTTATTTTTTTAGTCAATTTAAAATAAATTAAAATGCTTTTTTGATCAGCATGCTGTCAGCATATAGTCTGTAATAATTTTTTGACTCAGCTGATTTGAATCCGTTTCCGTCAGTTACTATAATATCCCATGTATCCTTTGGCCATTGCTTTGGTTTTTTCTCTACCAGTATGTTGAAAGTTGAATCATTTATTTTATTAAGCTTGTATTTTGTTCTGTAAAAATACGGACGCTGCGTATCCTTGATAATATAATACAAAGTGTCATTGTCAAAACCGGCTGTAAATGTAAATAAAGAATCTTCATAAATGTATGTCTTGCCTGTGATCTTTTTAAAATTATTACTGCAGCCCGATAAAAGTAAAATTAGTACTGTTAAAAATAAAATGGATTTTGGAAGATAGGGGACAGAACTTTTCATGATTTTAATTTTAGGAAGTTTTGTTTTCGTATTATTAAAAAATTTTCTGTTAAATTCTTACATTATTATTCCGCCGTCAACGCAGATCGTTTGTCCGGTGATGTATGAGGAATCATCAGAAGCGAGAAATCTGACTGTCTTTGCTATTTCCTCTCCTTTACCGAATCTTTTTAACGGGATAGAATTCATATATGTCTGTTTCACTTCTTCGGAAAGCTTATCTGTCATTTCTGTTTCAATGAATCCAGGAGCAACTGCATTAACATTTATATTTCTCGAAGATAATTCCTTTGCCACTGACTTAGTAAAACCTATAACTCCTGCTTTCGATGCAGCGTAATTTGCCTGACCTGCATTTCCCATAATACCCGTAATAGATGTAATGTTAATGATCTTTCCGTATCTTTTGCTCATCATGCCTCTTGTCACAGCTTTTGTCATATTGAATACTCCTTTTAAATTTGTATCAATAACAATATCCCAGTCATCATCACTCATCCGCATCAGCAATCCATCCTTGGTTACTCCTGCATTATTAACAAGCACATCAATTTTATCATGCTTCTTTATAATCGTATCTGTAATTTCTTTTACCGAAGCAGGATCTGCCACGTCGCAATTATAAAAAGAAATATTTTTAGAATTGAAATACTCCTCATCTATAGAATTTTTATAAGTTACAATTACTGTTGCTCCGTCTGAATTTAATAACTCTGCAATAGCTTTCCCGATGCCTCTAGAGCCTCCTGTTATGAGAATTACTTTGTCTTTGAAATCTGTCAAAATTTTAATTTAAGTTTTATTGATCTGTATCTGATATTTTTTCTGATAATTTTTTTTGTAAATGTCATTGAGAAAATCGTATCCGTCTTCGCCGACAATGCTTTTCAATTCCTCTGTCATAGCTTCAAAAATAGTCTGAGTGTAATTTTCTTCATGATGAATTCCGCAATAATCAAGCCGTTCGGAATGATCATTGTCAACAGTTATCACTTCATCTATAATTGTAATGGGATACATTATGCAATACTTCGGTTTGATGGCCCATTTGTGCATTCCGTTTTTCATTGCCATTACCTGCAGTGAACAATATCCTTTTTCATCTTTGAATACACACTGAGTAGTACCCTGAGGATTAATAAATAGTTCGGTTCCGATTGCATATCCTGACGGAAAATCCGTATCCTCTTCAAGTTCTTTTTCAAACCATGTTGAAGAATCTTTCGGCTGGTGCTCATCCATAACTGCTTTGATCTTTTCTTCATACTCCATGATAACTGGCTGAAAATCCCTGTCCATATATACACCCCAGTTACAGCACTGACCGCCGCATTTATTCATATCGCATCCCGGAACAAATCCCTGTGTAAAGATCACAGGATCGATTTTCATTTTGTTAAATTCCAGATACTCTGTCTTTACAATTTCTTCCGGCATATTTTTATAAATTTAAATTTTCTAAATCTTCAGCTGTTCCAATATTAATTAACTCGACATCAGGGTTAATTCTTTTGATAAGACCTGTCAAAACTTTTCCGGACCCGATTTCATAAAATTTTGTGATCTCTATTTCCTTTATCATATTCTCAATAAGTCCCTGCCATTTTACGGAAGACATTAACTGTCTGAAAAGTGAATTTACAATTATATCTTTATTCTGAACAGGTTCAGCATCTGCATTTGTATAAACGGGGATCTTTGCACTTTTAAAATTTGTATTATTCAGCTTTACCATTAATTCTTCCGTGGAAGTAAGCATTAGTTCAGAATGAAAAGCTCCGCTGACCTGAAGTTCCTTTACTAATTTTGATTTGTAAGGCTCTTCTTTTGCTATCTTCATTGCACGCCGGACAGCTTCCACATCGCCTGATATCACTGTTTGTCCCGGAGCATTGTAGTTCGCAGGCTGAACGATCTGATGTTCACGTGCCTTTTCACAAATTTCGTCTATCTGTTCAGCGGACATTCCAATAACTGCTGCCATTGTCCCGGGTCTTTTATTGCCCGATTCTTTCATTAGAATTCCTCTCCTTTTCACCAGGCTCAGTCCTTCTTCAAAAGGTAATGAATCAGCATAAACATGAGCTGTATATTCTCCGAGAGAATGTCCTGCAGTTGCATGAGCTTCAAGTTTATTTCCTATGATCTGAGTTAAAATATATGAATGTACAAATAATGCAGGCTGTGTGATGTGAGTCTGAGTAAGTATCTCCGCGGGTCCTTCAAATGAAATTGTGCTTAAAGGCATTTCCATTATTTCATCCGCTTTTTTATAAATCTCTTTTGCTTTGTCATATTTATCAAACAGATCCTTTCCCATTCCCACTATTTGTGAACCTTGTCCCGGAAAAATAAAAGCGGTTTTACTCATAAAAATTTTTTATCAAATTAATTAAATTAAAACGTTAAATCAATTTCAGAATAAATTGTAAATTTTTCACAAAATATATCTTTGCTAAAAAATTATTATTTTTATTGGACTAAATTCCAAATTATAATCCTTTAAGAAAATAGTCTGTAAACATTTACACGGTAACAATGAATACTTTATCAGTCATAATTTTTTATCTTACTCCATTCTTCAGATATCGGAACTTTCATTTTGCCTGCAATAAATATCGGAAGATTGTTTTCATAAGGCATAGAATATTTTGAAATATGTGTAAGTTTTTCATCTACTGTTTCAAATAACTTCTCGTGATCTTCTTTATTTCCGCCTATGATAATTATAACAGGGTCTTCAATTTGCGGATATCCCCATAACCAGTAATTATTATGAGAAGAGATTACTCTCGGGATCGGATAAAGATTTCTGTAAAATTCCATGGCTGCTGCTTCACCGTAATTTCTTCCGAATACAATTGTTCTTAACCTTTCTTCTCTGGGTAATGAAAGATAAACTTCGGAAACATTTTTTGCCATTTCCTCCCATCCGTGCATGTCAGCGTAAAACTGAGGGAGTTCTGAAAGTTCTTTGTTTTCAGATGAAGAAGGAGTGCGCCCAAGTTGCTTTGCATATACAATATATGTTTCAACAGAAAGTACAGGTATTGCCAGCGGGGCAAACAAAATTCCGGTAATTATCAGAGGATACATTATTACATATCTGATCCATCTTGATCTGACTACTGTTTTTTTATCTATGAAAGTGCTTCCGGATGCAAAGAGCATTACATAAGCCGGAGCAAGATATTCCGCTTTGCTGTGACCATTTAAAATAAGAATTATAAAAACAGTAATGTAAATTATTGCAAGTATTCTGTATTTGATTCCCTGATGATTAAACAATAAATAATACAATCCGGGAATCCAGATAAATGCAGAAATGGGATTTACATTCAAAAACTGACCGGAAATAAAATCTATAATATTAAGTCCGGAATATTTTCCCGATGTAGCATTTTTAATGAATTCAATATGAGCAAAGTCATTCTGCCAGTTCCATAAGATATAGGGAGTAAATATTGTCAAAGCAATAAGCGCGCATAAATATGGCTTAATAGTTAGAAGTTCTCTTCTTTTATCTGACAATAAAAGAGCTGTTAAAAATCCGAATCCTAACCAGAGAATTCCTATCTTATTCATTAGTCCTAACCCGAATACTATTCCCAGATAAATCCAGTAACTCTGTTTGCTTTCGGAAATGATCTTCATAATCAGATAAAATGCCAGGGTCCAGAAAAGAATGTCAAAACAATTCATTGAATAAAAAGCATTCATACCCAAATATACCGGAGCCAGAGTTACAGCTATTGAGCAAAGAATCATTGAAAAAGTTTTCCCGCCGAATTCCCTTGTCATCAGACAGGAAATAAAAACAGTCAGCCCTGAAGTAACTGCCGGTATAAACCTTAATGCAAATAATGAATCACCAAACAAGATGCGATTTATATAGAGAATAAGGATGGAGAATGGCGGCTGATCTACATATCCTGTATCAAGCCGGTTAGAACAGGCAATGTAGTACAATTCATCTCGGAAATAACCGTAACCTGCAAAAAAATTTGTATAAAGATGAATAATTACAGGCAGTGAAGAGAGAAAAATGATCAGTAGGTTTCTTAATTTCTTGTCTCTGTAGAAGTCCGGCAAATTTTAAAATTGAATTTTTATTGATATCAAAATAAAATTAAAAAATCTAATAAACAATCTTTATAAAAAAAACCCCGGAATTTGAAACCCGGGGTTTTGTATTTTTAATATTCCAGATTTAATTGAGTCCGGATATTATTTAATTAGCATCATCTTTTTTATTTCTTTGAAATCACCGGCTTCTATCTTGTAGAAGTAAACGCCACTTGCAAAATTTGAAGCGTCAAAACTTACAGTGTAACGTCCGGGACTTTTTAATTCATTAACAAGTCTTACAACTTCTTTTCCAAGCATATCATATACTTTCAAAGTAACAGGAGATTGTTTCGGAATAGAGAAGTTGATCTTTGTAACCGGATTAAAAGGATTTGGATAATTCTGAGACAACTCGAAATTGTCCGGTATCAAAGTAATCTCGTTAGAATTAACACCTGTAATTATTCCTGATGTGATTCTGTCTATATAAAGATTATTTCCAAAACCACTCTTGGCAACAAATCTGACTTTGTTTGTTCCAACCGGCATAGCGTAAACTTTTGTTCCCCAGTCAGAGGCAAGTCCGGGGGTAAAAACGGCTTGAGATGCAACTGTTGACATTATCGGTGAAGAGTTTGTTCCTGAGGATAATGTTGTAGAAGCTCCCATTCCGATCAGTCTTGTCCATGTGCCTCCGTTATTAGTTGAAGTTTCAATGATACAGGAATCCGGTGCAAGTGTTGTTCCGGATAAATAATATGCCTGTGAATAATTGAATCTTAAATAGTTATTCGGAGCTGCTACTGGCGGAAACTGGTTGCTCGTCAAAGTTTGTAACGGAGTTGCAGTTCCGGCAGTCCAGAAATCATATTTTGCTGAACCTGTACCAGTCTGATATCCGCCGATTGCATTTCTTGTCCAGTATTGAGTTGTACCACCGCCTGCATCCAATCCCCAAAATGGTGGAGGGAAATTAATGTCTACAAAATCCTGATCCAGCGGAAGTAATCCTAATCTTCTAAAAGTTATAGATCTGTCCGGTGCTGTAGAATTTAAAGAATCTGTTGTAGCGTATGCTCTGACTCTCCATGTTCCGACAGCAGAATCTCCGGGAGCAATTCCCAGACCTGCAAGTACAGAATCTATCTGAGAATTTCTTAATGTTAATATTGTATCAAGTCCGTTATTATTTGAAGTAAGTCTTAATGTTGCGGGGTCTGTATAAGTTGCGCCTGTTTTGAACAACCATTTATAATTAGCTCCAGCTGCTGACCTGTTCCAGCTTACAGTAACTAATGAAGGATCAACAGGTGAAGTTATAATCCTTGCACCTGTTGGAGGTGCGACCAAAGCAAAAGGATTTAAAGATACCTGTTGTCTTCTTAATGTTATTGCTCTCGGACCATTTGCTGAAACTAATGAATCCGGGCCAGTTGCGCCGGATCCTTTGAAAGCCCATACATTCCACTGACCGACTGCTGAATCTGTTGCACTTCCGTTATTTGTAAATCCGTTAGCTGCAAGGATTCCGTCAAGTGCGCCTAATGTAGTTGAAATAATGTTTGAGGTTGAAGGAATTGTTAATCTTCTTGGCGGTACGACCGGATTTCCAAAAACCCATTTGTAATTTGCTCCGCCTGCTGATGTATCCCAGGTAATAGTTACAGGTGTGGTAGATCCGGCAACTGTAACAACTCTAGCATTTGCAGCAGGAGTTATAAGATTAAACGCATTCAGCGGATAAGCTGAACCAAGCTGTACATTCCATGTTGCTGCTACTTCAGCAGCACTGAGTGCTCTGTTATAAAGACGGAACTCATCCATTCTTCCGCCGCTGTTTAAAGCATAAGCGCCACCTGTATATCCTGCAACCCTGAATCCTGTACCGGTAGCCATATTTATTGAAGCTGCTGTAGTGCTGATCAATACGCCATTATCATATGCAGCTATACTCGATCCGTTATAAACAAAATGTATGTAATGTGAGCCTGGCATCTGACATGGAATGATCAGATCAGGAATTGGTCCTCTTAATATCAGATTATTTGGCAATGCAAATCCTGCATAGAAACAACGAAAAGATGTTGATCCCGGATCACCAAATAAATAAACCGGGCTGCCTGATAAAACTTCCACCAGATCTTTTACCCAGAAACCAATTGTCCATTGTGAAGAGCCAAGATTACAGTTCCAGCCGGGAAGTATTCCGTTAGTTCCTGTTGCTCCTGTGCCTATCATGCAACTGTCAAACTGACCTCCGGTACCGATAACATTACCGGTATATGGTGCCTGTACAGTTCCAACAGGCGCGCTGGCAAAATTTTGAGTTGTAGTTGAAGTGTTGTTCGAGAATTTATAATACATTAATTCAGGAACTTGTTGAGCAAATAAATCCCCAACCGAAATTGACATTAAAATTAATGTCAAAAAGTAAAGTGCTTTTTTCATTCTGCTTTAATTTAAGGTTAATAAATATTTTTTGTGTGGACATAAAATATGTAAAAATTCTTAAACAGCTAAATTAACTTTTTCCAATGTATTCATAAATATTAATTATTGCAAGAAAAAAGGAAATAAGAAAATTGCTATTTTGAAAAATTATGAAACAGAGCTTTTTTTTAAATTGATACAGAAAATCAATAAAGTTAAATTGATATATGAAAAACAATACGCCTCTAAGAATATTACTCTATTATAAATATGTCAGGATAGAAGATCATGAAGCTTATGCTAAACTGCATCTGAATTTTTGCCGTTCTCTCGGAGTCAAAGGAAGAATAATAATTGCAGGTGAAGGAATAAACGGAACTCTCTCCGGCACGCATGAAATGACAAACGCATATATGTATAGTATGCATATGGATCCAAGATTTAAAAATATGGAATTCAAAATTGACAATGTTGAGGTTGATGCATTTAAAAAATTATATGTCAGACCAAGAAGCGAGATCGTTACAATGAATTTAGAAGAAGATATTGACCCGAATGTTATAACAGGCAAACATTTAAAGCCGAAAGATTTTCTTCAGGCAATGCAGGAGGAAAATGTTGTGATAGTAGATGCGAGAAATGATTATGAATATGATATCGGACATTTTAAAAATGCTGTCAGACCTGATGTGAATAATTTCAAGGAATTTCCGGCATGGGTGAGAAAGAATAAAAAATTATTCAAAGATAAAAAAGTTCTTGCCTATTGCACCGGCGGTATCCGTTGTGAAAAATTTTCCGGACTCCTTATTAAAGAGGGAATTGAAAATGTCAATCAGCTTCACGGTGGTATTATTAATTATTCAAAAGATCCGAAAACCCGCGGCTCTATGTTCGAAGGAAAATGTTATGTCTTTGATGAAAGAATTTCCGTGGATATTAATTTTGCCGAAGGACATACTGTAGTGGGAAAATGTTATCTTTGCGGTAAACCTCACGAAAGATATGTTAATTGCGCGAACAGAAGATGTCACTTCCAGTTCATTTGCTGTGAAGAATGCGGTGAGAAATATTTAAGATCCTGTTCCGATAAATGCAGGGAAGCGGAAGATCATGAGTTTCATTAAATTTATGATTTTGGATTTATGATTTTGGATTTATGATTCTCTTTCCTTAGCCCCACTTCCAACAATCAAGGCGAATTTGTTTGGAAAATTAAAACCAATGAAAAGTAAAAGAATAAATGAATGAACTCCTTTCTTACCGTGAAATCACAGATGAATGGAACGACAGCAATAAAAACTCTGATGCAGCAAAACTGTTAACATTAAAACAGGTTGAAGCATTTGAAAAAATTGTTTCTGAAGATGAAAGCTGGGAATATCTGATTTCTGTTTTCAATAAAGGAAGAGATGTTGACGCCTGGCTAGCAATGGACTGGCCAGAAGGATTCGATGAACTTGTCCTCTGTATTCCTTTGTGTAAGTTAGTTCAGTTTGAATGCAGTAAATGCACTATCGGTAAAAGACAAAACAATAATTCCTGCGCAAATGATTTTTCTTTATTTGGAATTATTGCGGAATTTTTAAAAGAATCTGACAGAGAAAGATTGAAAAAACATATTTATTCGATCAAGAAAGTTTTATTGCTCGATGATTATGGCTGGGACATTGAGGGAAAAGAAATAGTCCAAATTTAAAATCCAAAATCATAAATCATAAATACACA
Source organism: Bacteroidota bacterium (assembly GCA_036782915.1). Lineage (GTDB taxonomy): Bacteria > Bacteroidota > Ignavibacteria > Tepidaquicellales > Tepidaquicellaceae > JAEUSI01. The sequence goes on from DAIPYE010000012.1 coordinate 24,602, forward strand.
ATCTAAACAAACTGTCCCGCCGCAAATCCCGAAGACCACGCCCATTGAAAATTATATCCTCCCAGCCATCCGGTCACATCCACAACCTCACCGATAAAATAAAGTCCTTTTACTTTTTTGGATTCCATTGTCTTTGAGGAAAGCTCATTTGTGTCAACTCCGCCGGTTGTAACTTCAGCTTTATCATATCCTTCGGTACCTGAAGGATTTAATATCCAGTTATGAATTTTATCCGAAATAAGCTTGAGATCTTTGTCTGAAATGTTTATGAGAGGTCTTGACGGGAAATAATTTACCGTAAATGCCTGAGCAAATCTTTTTGGAAAATAGTTTGAGAAGAAGTTTACAAGTTCGATCTTGCTTTTAGAATTCTCTTTAAGGATCTCATAAAAATTTATATCCGGTAAAATATTAAGTGAAATGGAATCTCCTTTATTCCAATAAGATGAGATCTGAAGTATCGCAGGTCCGCTCATTCCTTTGTGTGTGAATAAAATATTTTCCCTGAATGTAACTCCATTACAGCTCACTTCGGAATCTATTGAAACTCCGCTTATCTCAGCGAACATTTTTTTATCATTACCGGAAAAAGTAAACGGCACAAGCGCAGGATATATTTCAGTTAATCCGATATTGAATTTTTCAGCGATCTTGTATCCGAAATCCGTGGCCCCCATTTTCGGAATTGAGATCCCGCCTGATGCAATGACAAGTGATTCCGATTGAAATTTTTCTTTATTGGTTTCAATATCAAAAAACTTATCTTTGACAATTTCTTTGACTTCGCAATTTGTAATTATTTTTACTCCGTAATTTTTGCATTCGGTCTCCAGCATAGAAACAATTTGCCTCGAACTCTCATCACAGAAAAGCTGACCTAGTTTCTTTTCGTGATAAGAAATATTGTGTTTTTCAATCATCGAAATAAAATCATCCGGAGTAAATCTTGATAAAGCAGATTTGCAAAAGTGCGGATTTTGCGAAATAAAGTTATCGGGAAAAACATTTTTATTTGTGAAATTACATCTGCCGCCGCCGGAGATGAGAATTTTCTTGCCGATCTTTTCACAATGTTCGATAACTAAAACATTCCGTCCGCGTTTGCCTGCTTCAATTGCGCACATAAGACCTGCCGCGCCGCCGCCGATTATCACTACTTCTTTTTCAGTCATATTAAAACATTTTTTTACAATTTTAGATTGTGAAATTAAGCATTATAAAAATTATATAAGACGTATGAATTTGTGCGATGAGATAAATTGAAATTCACCTCTTTTCCAAGCCCTGCCTGGTGAAGCGGAAAGCGGAAAGAGGAAAGCGGAAAGAGGAGTAGGCTTCCTCAAGCATAGCTTGGGAAGATGAGAATAACAGGCGGTTTATCTTTACGACGTTCTTCCCAAACATTTTCTTTCGTATAAATTAAACTTTATAAAATTTATATTGGGCAATGAATTTATTTAATGCCCGTATAAAATCTTCAGAAAAAATAATTGCTTCACTGGAAAGAAGAATTGAATTCCTGAAAAAAAGAAGCAACAGATATTCTACCTACAGATTAATTCTTTTTATCACTGGTTCTTTGATAACAATAGCGGCTTATCTGATCTCAAAGGAACTCGGCTGGATAATTACCGGATTGTTCGCAGCAGTTTTCAGCATTACTGTTCATTGTCACAATAAACTGATAATGACAATCCGGAGATATGAAACATTCCTGAAAATTAAAACTGAACATTTATCAAGAATGAAAATTGACTGGGAAAATATTCCCGAGCCGATAATTAATCAGTCGCCGGATGAGATTTCGATCGGGAAAGATCTGGATCTCTTCGGCAAAAGATCTTTGCATCATTTGACGGATGTGTCTGTTTCACTGGAAGGCAGTCTGCTTTTGAGAAAATGGCTGACGAACTTCACCCCAGATCTGAATTCAATTTTAGAAAGACAAAGAATCATAAAAGAACTTTCAGCAAAGACCGGATTCAGAGATAAATTTCTATTGAGATCCAGACTTATATCGAGAAAATATCTTCAGTGCGGAAGTATATTGAATTGGATAAATAATTCTTCTGAAGATGAGTTACCCGGCTGGTTATTTCCACTTTCAGCCTTACTTATATTAAGTTACATTTCATTATTTATTCTATCGGCTCTTGAAATTGTTCCTTCCCTGTGGTTCGTTGTATTCCTGATTTACTTTGTTCTGTATTCTCAATTTTCAAAAAAACTCGGCAAAATTATAGATGAATCTATTGAGCTCGACGGGCAGTTCAAAAAGTTTTCTTCGCTGATATTTCTTATAAATAAATATTCTTTTAAAAGCTCGCCAGCTCTGAATGAGTTCATAATTTCATCTTTCGGACAGGGAGCTCATTCTTCAGTGAAGCTGGAAAAACTTCAAAAGATAACTTCAGCTTTGCTGATAAGAGATAATCAGATATTCAAACTGATTCTGAATGTATTATTTCCATACGATGTTTTTTTCTGTCAAAAACTTATTAAATTAAAACCGCAACTTGTAACGGATATTCCTTTCTGGCTTGAAAGACTGAATGAACTCGAGTGTTATATTTCTTTGTCAAACTTTAAAGATTTAAATCCCGACTATGTTTTCCCTGAAATTGAATCTAATTTACCAAATTCATTTCAGACAAAGAAGATCGGTCATCCGTTATTAAAAAGAGAGAATAAGATCTCAAATGATTTTTCTCTGACAAAGGAAAATGAGATCCTAATAATAACGGGTTCGAATATGTCCGGCAAAAGTACATTTCTTAAAACACTTGGAATAAATTTATGTCTGGCAAATGCCGGAGCTCCGGTGAATGCTGAATATCTGCGAACTTCTTTGTATGAATTATTTTCCTGCATAAAGGTAAATGATTCTGTTTCAGACGGAATTTCTTATTTCTATGCGGAAGTAAAACGGTTGAAAGAATTACTTGATGAATATAAAAATGAAAAACATCTTCCGATATTTTTTCTGATAGATGAAATTTTCAAAGGGACAAATAACAGAGAACGGCTTATCGGAAGCAGGGCTTTCATAAAACGGCTTTCGGAACTGAACGGAACTGGAGCCGTGACCACTCACGATCTCGAACTTGTAAACCTGTCAGATGAAATTTCAAAAATAACAAATTATCATTTCAGGGAAGAGATCGTAAATGATAAAATGAGCTTTGATTATAAGATTCACGACGGACCTTGTCCTACCACCAATGCGCTGAAGATCATGGAGCTTGCGGGATTGCCGGTAAAATAGAATATATGTTTTTAACGCAGAGGCTCAGAGACGCAGAGAGTTTTTTATAAATCAATATTATTGTTTAAACAAAAATATTTAATTTCTACTAAATATTATAATGAATTTGAAAAAAAACTTTTCAGGTTCAATCTGCTGTAAATTAATCATTAAAATCTGTGGTAAATATAAGAAACTCTCGCTATCAACGGAAATATAAAATTTTAAATACAATCATATTAAAATTAGTAAAGTTCATTTTTGATTTAGAAATATTAAATTATTATAAATCAAAAAATTCCAATGAAAAAAAATAAACTCACCTTCATAATTCCTTTTTTCCTGTTGTTAGTTGCATTGTTAACTGATGTAAAATCACAGACAAATATTGTAAATCTTGAAACAGAATTATCCAATAAGATCGATTCGATATACAAAGCATCTAAAGTACCGGGAATTTCTGTCGGTATCTGGACAAAGGATTTTACTTATAAAAAAACAGTGGGGAAGGCGGATCTGCAGACGGGAGTTGACAGAAAGTTTGAAGATAAGATCAGAATAGGAAGCATTACAAAAACATTTGTTGCAACTGTAATTCTTCAAATGGTCGATGAAGGAAAGCTCAGGCTTGATGATCCGCTTTCGAAATATTATCCGGATTATCCGAATTCATCTGACATTACTATCAGGCAGATGCTTGATATGACAAGCGGAATTCCTGATTATATTGAAGATCCTGTAGTATTGAAAAGTTTTGTTTATGACAGAACTGATAAATATACACCGGAACAGTTGTATGAAATTACAAAAAAGATGACGCCGGCATTTGCTCCAGGTAAAGGATGGCAATATTCAAACGGTAATTATAATATTCTGGGAATGATGATCGAAAAACTTTCCGGAAATAAAATTCAGGATGAAATTAACAGAAGGATCATTCTGCCTTTAGGTCTGAAAAATACAAGTTATCCAACTTCTCCTTTTATGGAAGGTCAGTACAGCCACGGATATATGAAAGACACCGTTACAGCGGAATTAATGGATGTGACGACAATGGATCCGTCGATAGGATGGGCTGCAGGCTGCATGATTTCTGATATTGATGATCTCAAAGTATATTGTCTCGCTCTGGCAAAAGGAACAATGCTGAGCAAGGCAACGCAGGAAGAAAGATTGAAGTTTATAAACACCGGAATAAGTCCGTTTGTAAGTTACGGACTCGGAATATTTTCTCTGGAAGGATTTATTGGACATAATGGAGGAATAACGGGTTACAATACAACAATGTGTTATGATCCGGAGCTTGATGCATTAATAATTGTTTCTGTAAATGAATACGGAGCTGACGGGGGAATATCCGATAATGTTTTTATGGTGATGGCTCAGACAGTTTTCCCTGATAAAAATTTATTTAAAAAATAATAATATCATGAAAGAAAATTTTAAAAAAGAAGTTGAGCAGCTTACCGATAAAATTATGGAAATAAGAAAGCAGCGGCATGATGAAAATTTTGAACTTGTAGATACTGAAAATGCAAATAAGTTCAAATCATTGATCACCAATCATATAATACCAAAGATTAAGGAAGCATCTATAATTCTCGGAAGATCCGGTTGTTCGCTGAATTATTATTCAAACGAGCTCGCAGGGATCCGCGATCCGAAGAAGAGAATTTTCATACAGATACTTTTTTACCCTTACGGACACAGTAAAATAACGCTTGGAGTAAACGCGCCGTTTCTTCAGTTCGCTTACAGTCCCGCAAAAGAAAATATAAAGATCACGGAAAAACTTTCCATTAAATCAGATGAAGCGAGAGCAAAGGTTGATGAGATTGAAATAGATGATTTTGCTCAGGATAAAATAGATCATTATCTTCTGGAGTTTCTGAAAGATACGGTGAAGTATAATGAGTAGAGTGTTTGGAGTGTATGGAGTGTGGTGTGTATGGAGTGTATGGAGATTATTGAGTTGTATAATCGTATTAAAATTATGTATTTATTATAATTATAAATTTTCTATAAAAATATAAAACAGATATAACTTTTATCAATAATATACGTCTTTCCTGACATCCTGTAAAACAACCCCGTTTAAAATCACAATATTTTTTTAACTAAAAAAAACTAAAATGAAAAAATATATACAATTTCATTATGTTAAATTAGTTTCACTTCTGTTTCTTCCTGTAATTCTTATAGTATTCATTTCAATGGATCTTTTTACACCGCAATGGAATTCAGGAATTTCTATTCTAAAAAAAGTCAGAGCCGGAAATACAGTTTCTTATTCAAAAAACAATAACGGGTATCTTTACATTGTATCGGGTAGGGACGAGAATGATGCAATTCTGAAAACCGTACAGAGGTATGATGTAAATAATAATTTTTGGGATACTCTGAACCCTCATCCGACCGGTTTGCTCGGCGCTGCAACAGCAGTTTTAAAGGACAGTCTATATTTGATCGGTGGAGTTGTGAATCCTCCCGGTTCGGGTCAGGTCACTGTATATAAATTCAGCATCAGTCAGAATGTCTGGACTACAGTTGCAAATTGCCCTGCAGCTTTAGCAGATGCAAAAGCAGTTTCATATCAGGACAGTCTTATCTATACAGCCGGAGGAATCGGCGGTCCGAATGGTGGAAATGTATATGTTTATAATTCGAATTCAGATTCCTGGAGAACCGCAACTTCGTTTCCTTCTTCCGGCAGAAGAAATTTCGGAGGATTTGCAATTTCAGGAGATACACTGGTTTATATGTGCGGAACGACAGCGTTTGGTTCGGCATCTTATTTTGACAGTGTATATGTCGGCGTAATTAGTCAAAATGACAGATCAGTGATCAACTGGACAAGAGGTGCAAATTTTCCCGGACAGACAAGAACTTTTTTTGATGCATGTTCATGGGGAAGTAATGGGATCATAATGACAGGCGGAAGTACGGACAATACTTTTAATACTCCTTCGAATGAATGTTACAGCTTCAGTCCGGGAAGAAATCAATGGACCCGGCTTCCGGATAAACCAACTCCGTGGCTAACCGGGCAAAGCGGTTCGGTAAAACTTAATAACAATATCTGGAAACTTATTTGTGCAAGCGGTTACAGCAGCGGGTATTTATCACAAACTGAAATTTTAACAGATACATTGAATACTGTTGGAATTACCAATATAAGTTCTCATAATCCGGGTAATTATTTTTTATCTCAGAATTATCCGAATCCGTTCAATCCGGCTACAAAAATCAATTACGAATTAGGAGTTACGAATTATGTGTCGATTATTGTATATGATGTTTTGGGGAATGAAATTGAATCATTGGTAAATCAAAAGCAAAATGCAGGAAGGTATGAAGTAGAATTCGACGGGAGTAATTTGACCAGCGGAGTATATTTCTATAAGCTTGTGACCGGCTCGCTTCGCGGAGCGAAAGATTATTCGGCTGTAAAGCGTATGGTTTTGATAAAGTAAAAATAAATTTAACATAAAATACCAATTTTGGAGAATCATACGATTCTCCATTTTTTTTATGCGGATGA
>DAIPYE010000013.1:0-23044 GCA_036782915.1 Bacteroidota bacterium
CCACAGAATAAAACAAAGGTTCATCCACATCTATGGTAGTATTTTTTTTCAGATACTCCATCATGTTTATCTCAGCGGAAGGGTCATTATACCAGTCACCTCCTCCGGAATATTTGAGCCTTGCAATTTTAAACGGGGATGAATTTTTATTTACACCGTCAGTCTGGCAAAATGAATTTTCAGCGGCTAAAATTATTATTATTAATATTAAAACTTTTGTCAAAATATTTTTCATTAAATTCTTTTTTGTTGTAAACAGTTAAAATTATAAATAATTTATTCGACGTAAAATAATTTAATTGAAGTTTACTTTGTAAGCAAATATGCGGTAGGATATATAACGGAAATCCGTATTAAGATTTGAACAGTTTGCAATTAAATTTTATATCCATTGAGTGTATGGAAAAAAATCTGATTGTCAAAAAATAAATTCATATCCGATCTTAAAATACTTACCGACATTCTGAAGTCTTTCGCCATTCAGGTTAAAAACAAGATAAACATTGCTTCCTGCGAAAAATTCATACTGCAAAATCGAATTCCATAATGCCTGTCTCGTATAACTGTCTCTTTGATAATAGGATCTGATATAAACATGATTAATCGGTTTGAAATCCAGTCTTGTGTTTACTATAGTTCTTTTAACATCATCAATTTCGACATATGTCATAGATGCGCTCAGAGCTAATCTTTCAAAAAGAAAAATATTCCCGTTTATGTACGGGTTTTGAATAAAAGAGCCAAAGTACGGACCAAAGTAATAACCAATGCTGAGAAAATTATTTCCGAAATAAAAATTCGCATTATATTCCTGTGCCATATTTGATCTTGTAATTACTTCACCATTTTCATTGAAATCATTCGGTTTATTGAATTCGATATACTGATTGAATCTGAGCCATTCGACTACTTTGAAATTGGAATTAAAATAAACATTACTCTGCAAAGTAAAGTCAGCAGGAAAAAAATCATTGTCATTTAAAATCCTTCCTTTATAATATCCGGCGCTTATGTTAATATCGCTGAAATACTTATTGTCATTTACAAATTTATAACCACCGGAAGCGCTGAATTCATCGTAATTATCAGGAAGACCGATCTGACTGTTAAAAGATGTAATTGCAAGAAAACCGGGATTAACTCTGTTATAACTCACATCAGCGAATGGTCCTCCTGCATCATTGTACTGATAAAAAGAATATAAACGGTAAGCTGACGCATTTTTACTTTCATTGCCAAGTCTGTTCCAGCTTTCAGCATATTGAGCCTGAAATCTCACGGGATTTTCCGGAAACCTGTAAAATCCGTCGAAGCTCAAAACACTCTCATTGAAATCCAGTCCTTTATTGTTTGTGTTAATGAATAAAGATCCGACATTAAAATTCTTTGTAACTACGTTAGGTCTTGCAATGAAAAAATTTCTTTCATTTCCAATTTCATCCCTGTCATTGACAAAGATCGAACCTACTTTTAGAAGATCACTGCGGTATGTATAATTGAATCCGTAATTTATTTCATCAATGGCACGTGTATAAAAAAGATTTATCGGTGTCCTGTAAATGTCAAGATCCTTGCTGAAGAAAGGTCTTTTTTCCTGTAAGAATATTGGCTTTTCATAAAGGGAAAATCTGAACGGATCAGCTTCCAGTGTGGATTCATCAGGATGGATGGTAGCTTTAAGTTTGTTTTTATCAAGACTTACAGTAAAATCACCGCCAAGTATGAGAGTATCATTTTTATTATTATAACTTTGACCGACCACAAAAGGGAAAACATTGAAGTTAAGATCAAGTTTTTCCTCGAATGGAGTTGTAAGATCTAACTTGTATGTATTCTTTACTGAAAGAAGTTCTGTGTTAGGAACAATAGAATAGTAATAGTAATTACCATCTTCTTTGTATGCAAACATTTGAATATCTACACCGATCTGTTTTTTATTTTTATTCTGAAGTTTGTCGACAGGAATTTTCATTTCTGTCTGAATGTGACCGGGTTTATTGCCGCTTGCTTCAGATATTATGGTAGATTTAACTTCCCAGATCCAGTCCCATTCGCTGGATTGATTTCTCTGGTTATAAACTATCGCATCTCTTTGATTATTCAGAAAGCTGAATCCAAAAAAATAACCGTTCTGATTTTTGTTTTCCAGATCGAGCATGATAAAAAACTCGTTCTCATCTTCAGTACTTCTGTCACGGGTCAGTGATTTTGCAATTATTTTACCTTTCGGGAAATAATCGAAGCCTATATAAATTGCATCCTTTGTCTGTTTTAAGTAAACAATTGTGCTGTCGTAATTCTTTTCATCAGATTTCGGTATGAACTGGTAAAATTCCGTAAAAACTTTTGCTCCTGACCATTCATTATTATTAATTTTTCCGTCAACTGACATTGCATCGGTTTTAACGCTCTGAGTCTGAGAGAATAGCAATGTTGTCAGGGATAAAAAACATATTATAATTAAAGTTGTATATGATCTATTCATAATGAATGGATTAAAAATTTAAGTTCAAATAATTTACAGAACGGAATTGTAAAGGGTCAGGGTCAAAATTTTTACAATTAACGGATTTCCGGCTTTTTGGTTACAAATTTAAAGAAAATTTTTGAATAAAGTATTTAAAAACATTAAAAATTAAACAGTCATAATTATCATTATTGATAGCTGTATTTATTATAGTTAATATGGGTTCAACTAAAAAAATCACATATGAAATTTTTTAAAACTTTAATTTTTATCTTAATTTTTTCAAATGCTCCGAATTCATATTCTCAGTTCTCACCACCGGAATTATATAGCAAAGGTCTTGAAAAATTTTATAGCGGAGACTTTCAGGAAGCTGTAAAATTTTTCACTGACTACATTAATGTAGCTACTAACTTGGTTAACGGCTATAATTACAGAGGACTGAGTTTTCTCGCAATGAATAATTATACGAGAGCTCTTGAGGATTTCACCAGTATTATTGCAATGAATAATTCAAATTACGAAGCATATACCAACAGAGGATATACTTATTATTTGCAGGGAAATTTTTCTTCGGCTAATGCAGATTTTGTTAATTCCATTCAATACGGACCGAATTATCTGGAGGGTTATATTGGAAAGTGCAGAGTAAATATTGCCACTAATAATCTTAACCTTGCGCTTAAAGATATGAACTCAGCAAGCGGTGTCGAACCTAAAAATCCCAGGGTATATATAAATAATGCTTTCATTTATTTTCTAATGAACGATACATTGAAGTTTTTTGAAAATATTAACACTGCTCTTTATTTTGATTCAAATATAGTTTTTACAAGTTTTGAAAGAGATCTGATCTTTTTGAAGGTTGAGATTTATAAACGAATTCTGGTAACTGCGGACGCTGCTGTTCAGAATAATCCTAATGATTTTGTTGCTTATTTTGCAAGAGGTTTTCTTTATTACTTAATGAACAGATATTCTGAAGCGACTGATGATTTGAAAACTTCAGTGAAACTTAATAAAATAAATAACCCACTTTACATTAATACTGTAAAAATTTTATTGCGGAGTATAGACAGGAACAGTTAGATTTCCGGATTTCGGTTTTATTTTTTCAGAATAAAGATCCTATAGTTTATTTCAAAGTAATTTACAGAGGAGATATTTATGAAAGAAGAAATTCAAAATAGTCTTAAGAAAGCAGAGTCTCAGGTAAGCGTTCTGAGAAAAAAGAATTCCAGATTCATATACATAAGTTTGATTGCCAGCGTACTTGCAACTTTGCTTGCCGGTTCTACAGCTTTTTTAGGTCCTGTTATAGGTCAGGGTCCGCCTGCGTGGAAGTGGACTTGCGGTATTGTTGCTGTTTTTACTGCAACAGCAACGGTATTTACAGGACTTCATAAACAACTTACAATATCCGAAAGGTTAGCTAAAGCAACAGAATGTGTAGGTAAACTTAAATCGATCCATTTCAGTCTTTCTGCTTCAAACTCAGATTCAGATAAAGAAGAAATAATTAAAAGCTATAAAAAAGTTATTGAGGAATACAGCGAGTATATAATTTGAATCAAAGTCAGAAATCTTTTATATCAATTAAAACTTATCATTTCTATCCAAAACAATTCTAAAATATTATCAAAGAATTTTTCATAGCTCATTATAATGGAAAATTTAGACAATTTTTTCACCAGCGGGAGAGTTTTCTTTGCCAAGTTTTCTTTTGCTCTTTCAAAAGAAAGCGAGCAAGTTAAAATATTATTTAAATTTTCAATCAAACGATTTGGACAGTTTTAAAAACTTATTAAACAACTCTTCAATCTCAGTAAGCCGTGCATTATCTTCCATACTTTTTAAATTAATTTCCAGAATTAATTTGTCCTTTTCACCTCCAATTCTGTATTTACCTGATCTGTCTCCTGACATAACATCTATAAGCCCTGTAAAAAAACTGCTTTGAAATATTTTGTGTTCTTTATCCTCCGGAAAATGGAGTGAAAGATTTTTATTCCGGATAGAAATTTTCTCCAGTCCAAGTTCTGTTGCTTTTATTTTTATTCTGATCACCCGGATAAGATTCTGAACATCATCTAAAAACTCCCCGAATCTGTCTTTAAGCTCGGTTGATATTATTTTCAGCTCATCTATATCGTTTAATTCAAACAATCTTCTGTAAATATTCAGACGCTCCGTGTCATTCTGTATATAGTCTTTCTGAATTAATGCGTTCAGATCGCTTTCGATAACAGTGCTTTTCGCTTCAACTTTCTTTTTAATACTTTCATTTAATTTTTTCAAAGAATCTTCATTCTTAAACAGTTCTTTAAATTCATTGTCTTTTAATTCCAGCACGGCTTCTTCGATAATGCTAATGAACATGTCAAATCCGACTTCCTGTACAAAACCGCTCTGCTCTTTTCCCAGCAAATTTCCCACGCCTCTTATCTCCATATCCCGCATCGCAAGATTGAATCCGGAACCCAGATCCGTAAATTCTTCTATTGCCTGAAGTCTTCTGACTGCAGTTTTTGTCAGCTTTCCGTTTGGCGGCGCGATCAGATATGCAAATGCCTGAACTTCACTTCTGCCGACTCTGCCTCTGAGCTGATATAGCTCTGCCAGTCCGTAATTATCCGCGTTATTTATGAGAATAGTGTTTACGTTCGGAATGTCCAGACCAGATTCGATGATCTTTGTGCAGAGAAGTACGTTCAATTTTTTTTCAATAAAATTTATTATTACATCTTCAAGCTCTTTCCCATCCATTTGACCATGCGCGATTCCTATCTTTGCCTCAGGAACATAAGTCTTTATTGTATCAGCAAGCAAATGCAGATTCTTTACTCTGTCATTGACAAAATACACCTGTCCGTTATGTTTAAGTTCATTTCTGATTATAGAAGAAATAATATTCCAGTCAAGTTTAATGATCTCAGTAATAATTGGTTTCCGGTTTTTCGGCGGAGTGTTGATTATTGAAAGATCTCTTGCTCCCAGTAATGAAAAATTCAGCGTTCTTGGTATAGGTGTTGCAGTAAGCGTCAGTGTATCTACATTTGGTTTTATGCTCCTGAGTTTTTCTTTGGCTTTTACTCCGAATCTCTGCTCTTCGTCGATTATCAGTAATCCCAGATCTTTGAACTTAATATCTTTTGATAATATTCTGTGTGTCCCGATCAGTATATTCAGCTTTCCGTTTTCAAGTTTATCCAGAATTATCTTCTGCTCCTTTTTTGTTTTTAGTCTTGTAATATTTTCAACCTCTACCGCAAAAGGTGACAGTCTGTCTCTGAATGTATTATAATGCTGAACTGCTAGAATAGTTGTCGGAACAAGAACAGCAACCTGCTTGTTATCCATCACGGCTTTGAAACCGCCACTTCAGTTTTACCGAATCCCACATCTCCGCATACCAGCCGGTCCATCGGATTTTCGATCTCCATGTCATTCTTTGTGTCCTGAGTTGCGCTGAACTGATCCGGAGTATCTTCATACATAAAATTCGCTTCAAGTTCTTTCTGCCAGTGTGTGTCCCCTGAAAATTTATATCCGATCTCGGATTTTCTTTTCGCATATAAAATTATCAGATCTCTTGCAATATCTATAACCTGTTTCTTTGTTCTGGCTTTAAGCTTGTCCCAGTCACCGCCGCCAAGCTTTGTCAGTCCGGGTTTATGACCTTCGTTACCGGAATACTTTTTTATTAAATTAATATTGTTCAGATTAAGAAACAAAATATCATTACCGTGATAGGAAAGCACAACAACTTCCTGATGGCTGTTCCCAACCGTAATCTTTTTCAATCCGGAATAAATACCGATCCCGAAATCGCGGTGAACAACATAATCACCGTAAACAAGTTCTTTTAACTCGCTGAATGTTATTCCTTTGAATTTCTGTTTTCGTTTCTTAATATTTTTAAAATACCTGCCGAATATCTGATGCTCGGTATAAATAATTAATTTCTGATCGCTGAAAATGAATCCGTTATGAATGGACTCAGTGAGAACCGTGAAGTTATTTGTCAATGAAAGTTCCGTACTTCTTCCATTCCCGTGATCTGTCCCGTTCTCTGGTTCATTATGAATAATTTCATCTTTTTCAAATACTGTTTCATCCTCAAAATCTTCAATAAGCTCCTGTATCCTTTTTGACTGATGAGCATCAGAGGCAAGAATATAGATTCTGTAACCGTTGTTTAGATTTTCCAGCAGATTATTATAAAGATTTTTCAGATTTGAATGAAACTCAGGCTGCTGTTTTGAATCGAAGTTTATTTCAATGAACTCAGACTTTTTATCTGAATTATCTTTTTGAATGAGCATATTTGAAAATGCTGAAACATACATACTTTTAAAATCATCCAGTTTATTCAGAATATTATCATCGCTGATCAGATCCAGACTGATCTCAGGCTCATCAATAATTATTAAAACATCATCCGGAAAATAATCGGTAACATTCTCATCAATATTGTAATCCTTATCTTCATCGTCAGAAGAAAGATTTATCCCGATCTTTATTGTATCAATTTCCCGTACGGATCTTTGAGAATTAATATCAAATTCCCTGATGGATTCTATTGTATCTCCAAAAAACTCGATCCTGACAGGACTTTCCATATTCTCTGAAAACAGATCTATGATTCCGCCTCTGACGGAATAATCACCTTCCTCATCCACAAAATCCTTTCTGTTAAAATCATATTTATTGAGAGTTTTTATAAGATCATCAAAGCTGTAAACAGAATTTTTTTTCAGTTCTATCAGCGAATCCCGGAATTTTTCCTTTGAAATAATTTTATTACTTAAGTCCGATGCATTTACAAGAATAATGAATTCCTTATTCTCTGTCAGATCAAGAAGAATTTTAGAAACTGATTCACTGTCGGATAACTTTGAGGAATAAACAGAAGTGTTTACGCTTTCACTCAGCATTTCAATATCGTCTTTCATCTTGACTATCCTGTCATTATCATGAGATATAACAATAATTTTTTTCCGGTTTTCAGAATGACAATGCTCTGTTATAAAAGATAAAAGAGATCCGTTGACATTTTTCAGGAAGACGTTTTGATTTTTCAGGGAAGAGATTAGTTCGCTGAACTTTTGAGAAGAGAGAATTTCAGATTTAAGTTGCTGTAATTCAGAATGCATTATTTCGGTTCTCCGAAACCGTCATTAAAAAAGTTTATCATTTCTTCAGCAAGTAATTTTTCATCATCACCTTCGAATCTGAGTTCAAGAGTGGAACCCTGTTCGGCTGCAAGAGTCATTACGCCGATAATACTTTTACCGTTTACTTCAAATCCGTTCTTTGAAATATAAAATTCAGCTTTATATTTTGCGGCGATTCTCACAATAGAAGATGCCGGTCTCGTGTGCATTCCGGCTTTGTTTACAATTGTAACTTCTTTTTCAATCATTAATTATATTCTGTTTCTCTTCTAAAATATTTATTTAATTAAAAACTTCTGCTCATAAGCATACCTGAGAACCATTTCAGTTTTTCCTTGCTTTCACCATCAGGGAATGTGTTAAGATATTTATCTGCAGACTGAGTATATTTTTCAATTTCTTTTTTCGCAAAATCGATGACTCCGTATTTCTGATAAATGTTTTTTACCTCAGCAATTTTATCATCATTATTTTCAATTCCGTTATTATTTATAATTTCTTTAATTCTTTCCAGATCTTTATTATCATTCACTAATTCCAGAGCTTTTAAAAGAAGAAAAGTTTTTTTACCTTCTACAAGATCTCCGCCGATCTTTTTTCCAAGTTCCTCCTCTGTAGAATTAATATCCAGAAGATCATCAAGAATCTGAAACGCAAGTCCTATATTGGAAGCATAATTTCTTAGATTCTTCACGCTTTCTTCATTACCGTTTCCGATAAGAGCACCCACTACGGCTGAAGTTTCCAGCATCTTTGCGGTTTTTTTCCCTATCATCTTTATATATTCATCCAGAGAAACGTCTTTTCTGATCTCGAATTCCTTATCATAACTCTGACCTTCGCAAACTTCCAGAATACCTTCCGTAAATGCTTTTACGATCTCATCAGATCTTTCAGATCTTGTTTTTAAAAGGTTCATGTAAGCCATTCCGATAAGATGATCGCCTGAGAGAATTGCAACGTTACTGTTCCATTTTTTATGAATGGTTTCCTTTCCTCTTCGGGTATCGGCATTATCCATAATGTCATCGTGGACAAGAGTGAAGTTATGAAGAAGCTCCATTGCCACTGAAGCATAAAGCGCATCTTCCATTTTCCCGCCTGCTGCTTCGCAGGAGATCAGAACAAGCATCGGTCTGATCCGTTTTCCGCCGGCAGACAGAAGATATTTCAGCGGATCGTATAATGTGTGGGGTTTTTCGATCTGAACTGAAGCGGTTAAAATTTCATCAATTCTTTTTTTATAAACTTTATAATCGCTTGTATGGTTTTCCATTGACATCTGTAATAATTTGAGACTTCTTTATATTTACTTAATTGAATAATTTCTCACTCAATTTATTTTAGTTTACTTCAATATATCAATTTAAAATTTTTAGTTATATGAAATTACAAAACAATAATCTCCGAAGCTTCGCATTATTAACATTAGTAATTATTTATTTTTCTTTTTCCGGATACAGGACACCTGGTAATGTTTCTCTGATTGAAAAATATTTGTACAGTGCAGCATACAATAATTTCCCGCCGGATGATCTTCCAAACTGGGAATCAAAGGATCCCGCAAAAGACGGATATGAAGGGGTCAGGACAAATGAATTCTATCAGTTTTTAAAAACACTCCCTTCCGCGCCGGAGAGAAGTGAAGTGATTGTTGCAGTGATAGATGACGGATTTGATACAGAACATCCTGATCTGAAAGAAAATATCTGGAATAATGAAAAAGAAGTAAACGGTGAAGCAGGAATTGATGATGACGAAAACGGTTATGTGGATGATTTTCACGGCTGGAATTTTCTCGGTGACAGGACAGAAACGACACTTGAAGTAACAAGAGAATATTACAGACTTAAAAAAATGAATGTATCCGAAACTGATGTATATTTTTTGAAAGTAAAAGAAAAATTTGATGAAAAAATTGAGGAAACAATTCAGATAAAAAAAGGTGTCAGTGAAACATTAAATGAATACGAAAAAGCCGAAGAGATCTTAAGAGAAAAAAATATTACCACTGATCCACAGAAATTAATGGGATTGTCAAAAGGTCTCGAAGGAAAATATCAGGATGCCGCTTCCATTATTCTTGGTATCTATATGCTGTTCGGTACTGATAAGACCGAACTTGCAGAGCTGGACAAAGAATATGAAACAAAATTAAAAGTTCTTTTTGATTCACTGGATTATGAAATAAATACTGAAGCTGATCTGCTGGAAAAAAACTATGGAAACAATAATGTTCTTGAATTAACGGACGGACACGGTACGCATGTTTCCGGAATTATAGCTTCAAAGAAAAACGGTCAGGCACCTTTTGCAAAAATAATGTGTCTGTTTGCTGTCCCTACCGAAGGTGATGAAAGAGATAAAGATGTCGGAAATGCGATCAGATATGCAGCAGATAACGGCGCAAGTATAATTAATATGTCAGCCGGAAAATATTTTTCTCCCAATCCTGAATTTGTGATCGATGCAATCAAATATGCTGAAGAAAAGGGAGTGTTGTTTGTTGTATCAGCCGGAAATGAAGGAGTAGATATGTCAAACATCGATAATTTTCCGAAAAAATTCTATATGGAAAACGGTGAAAAAAAGTTTTTCTCAAATGTGATAGTTGTCGGAGCAAGCACTTGGATGAAGCAGTGGAGCAAGGAAAAAGATCCTATGAACAAAAATGTAAAATATGATCTTGCAGCTCCGTTCAGTAATTATTCCGCTGATGTTGTGGATATATTTGCTCCCGGCGCTGAAATATATTCCACATTTCCCAATGATAAATATAAAATGGAAAGCGGAACAAGCATGGCTGCTCCGGTAGTTGCCGGTATTGCAGCAGTTTTAAAAGCATATTTCCCGCAGCTGACTGCAGCACAGCTGAAAGAGATCATTGTTTCATCTGCAAGACAGTATGACGGACTGAAGGTTAAACTGAAAGATAAATCTTCAAAGGAATTATTCTCTAAACTTTCTAAATCAGGAGGAGTTATTGATCTGATGAATGCATATAAGAAAGCAAGTGAAATGTCCACTTTGCAGAATTGATAGGATATGACTGTGATCAGTAAACTCTTTTTCCCTGAAAATATGTCATGTTTACCTTTGCGTCTTTTATTTCATCCGGATCGATCTTAAACAGATCATTTTCAAGAACTGCCAGATCTGCACACATTCCGGGCTTAATTTTTCCTCTGCCAGATTCGTCATAAGTTGCATAAGCATTTTCTGAAGTATAAGCTTCCAGACAATTTGTCAGAGAGATCCGCAGATCATTTAAAAATCCATCCTGAAATCCTTCAGATTTTCTTGTCATTGCAAAATGAATTGTCTCAAACGGACTTTCACCGACTACCGGAAAATCAGTTCCGAAACAAACTCTTGCTCCGATATCAAATAACTTTTTATAATTATGTTCTGTGCTGAAATCGCTGAGAATTTCGGATGAAGTTTTTGCATCACTGAAAAGATGCGAAGGCTGAACAGATGCGATCACATTCAGATCTTTAAATCTCTGCAGATCTTTATTCTGAATATGCTGAGCATGTTCGACTCTGAATCTCCTGTCTCTTTTAGGGTTTGTTTTGATCAACTCGTCATTCAAGTCAAGAAGTTCTGTTACTGCTTTATCTCCAATTGCATGCACTGACATTTGATAACCAGCTTTGTCAATTTCAAATGCATCTTTTAAAAATTCACCTGAATTTACATATTCCGTTCTGATGCCGTTATGATTTTGATCTTTATAAAAAGAATGCATGTAAGCTGTCTTACTCGAAAGTGAACCGTCATAAAATGCTTTCAAAGAATTAAATTTAATTTTATCAGACAGATTTGAAAATTCATTTCTGTATTTTTCAATATTTTTATATTCAGTGAAAGGTAAACGGGAATCGACATTAAGTAAAAGTTTATTCCTGTGGATAAGTTCATGATATATTTCAAGATCCTCTTTTAGTGTAATATCAGAAATCGAAGTAATTCCAAGAGAATGAAGAATTGAGATTTGTTTAAGAACAATTTCTGTCCTTTCACTTAAAGATTCCTGTGGTATGCTGTCCAGTATAAAATCACTTGCTCTTTCTTTCAGTTCACCGGTCGGAATATTATTTCCCATGACTAATTCCTCCGGAGTAAATTCATTTTGCCTGGATAAAATGCCGGAAACTTCAAGTGCTTTTGAATTTGCAAAAGCAGAATGCAGATCAAATCTCGAAATTATAACTGGCTGATCATTACAAATTTCATCCAGAAAAACTTTACTGAGCGGAATATTTTCTTTGAAACCGGCTTCAGAAAAATAACCTCCGTAGATCCATGAATTTTTGTTATTTGTTTTATGCTTCCCAATACCGTCAATAAAATCCTTCTTAGTTTTTGCATTTCTTAAATTCAATTGAGAATTTACCAAAGCACCTTCAATGAAATGACAATGTCCGTCGGTAAATGCGGGAATAACCAGCTTTTTATTCAGATCTATTACTTCAGAATAATCCTTCTTAACTTTTTCCGCTTCAGAAGCATTGCCTGTAAAAAGTATTTTACCTGTTTCAGAATCAAATCCGACAGCATCAGTAAAAGATTCTTTTCCTGTCCAGACCTTTGAATTTATAAATAAAGTTTTCACTATTTGAAATTAAATAAAATGTTAATAATGTATTTTATCGGTTTTATTCTTCCATTCTTCAAATACTTTTCCGGCACTTTCAAGCATTATCTGAATCATTGGGATTTTCCTCTGCTCCGGACTCTTAACAATCTCTTCATAAAGAAATTCATCATCGAAATTAATCGAAGCTGCATCTTCTCTTGTATTTGCATAATAAATTTTACTGATCCTAGCCCAGTAAATTGCGGAAAGACACATCGGACAAGGTTCACAACTGGAATAGATCTCACAACCATCAAGAATAAAAGTATTAAGCACTTTGCAGGCAGCCCTGATGGCTTCAATTTCCGCATGGGCTGTCGGGTCATTAAGAACAGTTACTTTATTTACTCCGGTAGAAATAATTTCCCCGTTTTTTACTATAACAGCTCCAAAAGGACCGCCTTTTTCGGACTGTATGTTTTCTTTCGAAAGCAAAACAGCTTTCTCCATAAAACTTTCAGTTAATTGTTTCACAGTATATTAAATTGGATTTAGGTTAGAATGTCATTTTTGACAATACATACTACATTAATTTTTTTAAAATATAAAGACGGATTTTTAATCAATTTAAAATTGAAATTACACTTTCAAATAATTATTTTGAGCCATGACAAAACAAAAATACCCTGTAAAGAAAAAAAGAGCCAATAAAAGTGAGGAAGAATTACATTATTTTGACAATCATTACAAACCAACTAAAGCTGTAAATATTCTTTTCTATGCGGCAATAATTTTATCTTCTGCTGCTTTATCAGGTTTTATGTTGATTTCAGCTTACAAACTCAATAATTATTTAAGTTTTCCGCTGGACGACCCCTGGATACATCTTACATTTGCAAAAAATCTAACGCAATATTTTAGTTTTTCATATTTTAAGGATCAGATCGTAACCGCAGGTTCTACTTCACCTCTTTATACTTTTATAGTCGCAATTGGATTTTTAATAACTTCCAAAGAAATGATCCTCAGTTATTTTCTCGGTATCTCATTTTTTGTACTTGGAGCAACAGCATTTTACAAATTGTCACTGGTCGAGTTTAACAAAGAATATTTTTTTGCACTTTCCTGCACCGGGCTTTTTGTTGCAGATAAATGGCTGAATTTTATTTCAATTTCCGGTATGGAAACGACCATGTTTATTTTAATACTGGTACTGACAGCCTATTTTTATCGAACCAGAAATGCTGTACCTTTTGCTGTTATGCTTGGATTGATAATGTGGACAAGACCGGACGGGGCAACTTTTATTATCGCAATAATTCTTGATTATATTCTTGTTAAAATTTATTCGGCAAAAGATTTAAAACTGAATTTATTCACATCAGCCGATTTAAAAAAAATCCTGCTGATCTTTGCAGGCTTAGTCGGACTTTATTTTATAATGAATTATGTACTTTCCGGAAGTATTCTTCCCAATACCTACAATGCAAAACTTACTTATTATACTCCTGAGTACAGAGACAGAACGGATTTTATAAAATATGAAGTATGGAATTACTTTAAAGCAGGTTCATATTATGTGCTTATGATCGGATTCCTTTTTTCTGTATTAAAACTTTTATATGACATTTATACAAGAAAATACAATCAGAATACAGTTTATATTCTCTTCATAATCGGACTTGTTTTTGTATACTGGTTAAAACTGCCTTATGCAGCAAGATTCGGCAGATACATGATGCCTGTAATTCCTTTTTTCATTTTAGTTTCAGTTATCGGATTCAGGGATCTTGCCAGGCTTTTTAACAGATTTGCGGAAAGCTCTTTATTTGCCAATATAGTATTTTATATATTTATCGGTCTGGTGCTATTTATGGGAGTAAAAGATTATACAGACGCAAGAGAATTGTATGCGGTCGAATCAAGATATATTTATAGCAGACAGGTCAAAGCTGCATACTGGCTAAGGGATAATACAACGGAAAGTGATGTTGTCGGTACTCATGATATCGGGGCAATTGGTTATTACAGCAACAGGAAAATTATTGATCTTGCAGGACTGGTAACTCCCGAATTCAGTTTAAAGATCAATGAACCGGATTATGTTAATATGGTAACTGATTATATGTCAAATAACGGAGTAACCTATGTAGCATTTTTAAGAGAATGGTATAGGGTTGTAAATCAGGCTCCGCTTTTTTCAACTGCAGCAACGCTTCCTTCGGAAGTTATGGAAGTTTATAAATTTGATCCGGGTAAAACCAAAATATTGTCTCGGGAAGTCAACGGTTTATTAATGAAAGCGCAGATGCTTGCAGGGAAAAAAGAAGGTGCTCAGATGATAGTAATTTTAAACAGACTTATCAGTATGGATCCAAACGTTGCGCCGGCATATTACTTAAGAGCTATGGCATACTTGTATCTTAATGACATGGATAACTACGAAAAAAATCTTCTTAAAGCGGCAGAAATTTATCCTGAGCACATGGAAACCACATATTATCTGGGAGAATATTATACAACAATTGGTAAGTATGAGACTGCAATGCCTTATTTGTTAAAGTATAAAGAAAAATATCCGGATAATCCCAAATTAAATAACTATCTGAAAACCGCGGAGGATTCATTGGGAACAAAAGAATCAAATATTTCAAAGTAAATTTCAGAAACTATCAATACAGTTTTATCCTTTTACATTATTTAATCATTTCAATATTCTCAGGTGAATTATGATCTAACGGCTGTTAAAAAAACGTATAAGTATCTCATCATACTTAATGTTTTACTGATCTCATTTATTATATATCAGATATTTTATTCTGAACACTACTGGGAAGGAATTGAGGAAAAAAAATTCGTGATCGAGCCGGGTCAGAGTCTGGATGAAATAATTACCGGACTTTCTAAAAATGATATCATACCGAATTCACTTTTATTTAAAATTGCAGTTAAGCTTTCAGGAAAAGAAGGAAGCATAATTTCCAAAAGTTATCTTTTTAAAAACGGAATGAATACTCTGCAGCTTTTAAGTATGCTGACTGACAGAAATCTTACTCAATTCACAAAGATCACAATTCCGGAAGGTTATTCAATTAAGAGGATCGGAAATCTGATTGAGAAAAAACTTTCTCTTTCAAAAGAAAAATTTTACCGCGAAGCTTCAAATGATTCTCTGATTAATTTACTTGGATTAAAAGGCAAAATAAAAAATCTGGAAGGATTTCTTTATCCGGATACTTATGAAATTCCTGTTTTGACAAGTGAAAGAAAACTGGTTTTTATTTTATTCAATGAATTCAGAAAAAAAATTCTAAATGACAGTGAATTCGAATCTGAACTTGAAAAAACTGACAGCACCTTGCTTAGAATAATCACACTTGCCTCGATTGTACAGGGAGAAACAAATATTACTGATGAAATGCCTGTAGTAGCCGGAGTTTACAGTAACCGTTTACAAAAAGGAATGAAACTTGAAGCTGATCCAACTGTTCAGTTTATTATTCCTGACGGTCCGAGAAGGTTATTGTATGGTGATCTGAAAATAAACTCTAAGTACAATACTTATCTTTATAAAGGTCTTCCTCCCGGACCGATAAATAACCCCGGTATCAATGCGATCAGAGCTGCACTTGATCCTGCGGAGCATAATTATATTTTCTTTGTGGCAACCGGAGAAGGCGGTCACAGATTTACTGAAACTTATGAACAGCATCTGGAAGCTGTAAAAGATTACAGGAAGAAACTGAAAAACTCTAAAAAGCCGGAATAAATTTATGGATCAGTCATTCAAATCATTATTTTTATTGTTTCAGAAACTTGATTATAGGGATAAGAATAATTCGGGTAAGAAAAAGCTGTTCGGAATTTTGCTTGCATATGTTGTTTCCAATACAGCTTTATCATTTAATTTTTTCTCATTCTTTGATGCGAACAGTTTTGTGATTTTGACATTGTCATCAAATCTGTTTCTTATTGCTTTGCTGGTATTAAATGAATTTGAAAATCTGTTTATAGGATATAAAAATTACAGTCTGTTAATATCACTGCCTTTAAAAAGTTCATCTTTATTTGTCGCAAAATTTGTTTCCGCGGCAATTTTTCTATTACTTTTTATAATTTCCGTTTCAATACCGCAGTCAGTTTTTTATTACTTCATGACCGGAAGTTCTGCAGATACCCTATCTTATGTATTGACAAATATATTTTTCTGTTATTTTGCAGTGGGAATTATTGTGATCCTTTACTCCGCAGTTCTGATCTTCTTTACGAAGAAGTCAGGACTACTACTGAATTTAGTTCAGGTCATTTTTTTTATTTTTATATTTTACACATCTACTCTTGCATCAAGATATAAAGGAATTACGAAAGGCTTTGTTCAGAAGATAAATATTCTGGAAATAAACTCAGTGAATTATTTTCCGCAGACATTCTTTTCCGGCTCTGTAAACAGTTTTCCCAGGCTTGTTCTTTGTTTTATTTTAACTGTTTCAGTTCTTGCACTTCTCTATATTTTCATTTCAAAAAACTATTTTTTGCTGATAAAAAATATCAGTACTCTTGATAAAAAAAGCAGTAAACCCCGTTTCAGTTTCAACTTCTCTTTTTTAAGAAACGTTATCAACAAATATTTGCTGTCAGATAATTATGAAAGAGCTGCATATGATCTTACAAAAAACCAGATCCACAATTCAAGATTTCTGAAAACGAAATACTTTCCGCTTGCAGTGATGCCGTTATTGGTTTTACTGATCGGTTATTTTTCAGATCTTCCGAATTTATTGTTCTTTAGCGGAGCCGGTTCAGGAAAATTAACAGAACCTTCATTCTTTAAAACTGTCATTTCCGTAATGAGTCCTTCGCTGAGTTTTACTTTGCTGATGAGTTCTAGATTATTGATATCAAATACAAAAATTCTTGATGAAAATTCCACCGGCACATTATGGATATATGAATCTCTGCCGCTGAAGAATATGAGCTCTGTAATTAAAGGCGCGGATAAATATGTTTACATTAATTTTATTCTGCCTGTTTTAATAATCATTTTTGTATTGTTGAATTTTAAAGCTGATCCGCAGACAGTATTGCTGAATATTCTGTTTGTTGCATCGGGAATGTACTTTATTAATTCCGTTGGTTTGCTTTTTGACAAAACTTATCCTTTTACACTTGAAAGCACAAAATTAAATTCAGCGTCTAAATTTATTGAAGTAATTGTAGCAATGGTATTTGCAGTATTATTGTTTTTACTTCAGCTTTTTGTTTTTCAAAACATTATTTTTGTGATAACTGCAGTTATTATCTTTATTTTACTCTCTTATTTAATTAACAGAAATTAATATCAATATTATGTCAGAAGAAAAAACATCAGCGGTTTTACAGACAGAAACATCTGCATTGATAAAACCAGTTAACGGTGAAGGAAAGAATGTTATCCTTGCAATGACCGGTACAAGCGGAGCTATATACGGATTGAGAATGCTAAGATCACTTTTGCTGAACGAATTTAATGTTGATCTGATCTTATCGGAATATGCTGTTTATACAATTTACAATGAATGCGGAGTGGAAATAACTCATTCGAATCTCTCTTCCATATTTCCGGAGATAATGTTATTGAAATCGTCTGTGAAATTTCATAATAATCTTGATCTTAAATCAGAAATATTCACCAATAAATATGTTTGCAGCGGAATGATAGTATGTCCCTGTTCAATGGGAGTACTTGGTGGAATTGCCTGCGGAGACAGTAAAAACTTAATTGAAAAAGCGGCGGATTATGCATTTTCTTATTCAAAGCCGATGATAGTAGTTCCGAGAGATACACCTTTAAATAAAATTCATCTCAGCAATATGATCAAAATTATTGAAGCAGGCGGAAAGATAGTTCCTGCAATGCCGAGTTTTGAATATAATCCCAAAGATTTTAATGATCTTGCTGACCATATTGCCGGGAAAGTTCTGGATCTTTTAAGCGGTGGAAACAGAGATTTTGCCTGATCAATATTGATATTGAAAGGAAAACAACAGATCAGTTTTTTTAATTAACGGATTTTTTAAAAATCAAATCCGAAATAAAAACTCTGAAACCAGCTTTTTTGCAGATAGGAAAAATTATCTTCAATTCTTTTTCCAATATCATATCTTAAAACAATAAACCCCAGTACATTCATCCTTATTCCTGCGCCGATACTGCCGTAAGTCATTCCGTATTCCTCATTATTATCCCAGGCATTTCCTGCATCAGTAAAGAAAGCTCCTGTAATCCCTGGGAAGTCAAACCCAATACCGAGAGGAAATCTTAGCGCGACAACTCTCATAAGAGGAAATCTTAATTCAGCGTTTGCCTGCCACATTTTGCTGCCTCTGATAGAATTCAAAGGCCATCCTCGCAGAGACCAGCTTCCTCCCATAAAAAATCTTCTCGGATCTTTTCCTTCGTTAAGAAACAGCTGTGATCGTAAACCCAGTGCAGATAATGAACCAAGCCGGAAGTATTTTCTGTAATCTAAAAACACAGAGAAATAATTTGTATTGGAGTTTGTTATGTCAGTCGTATAACCCAGAGTAAAATTAAATCTCTCACCGTCTATCGGTCCGGTATATGCCCATAATGTATTATCCTTTATGTAGCTTAAATAATTTGATAAAAGGAGCGATCGGGAATTATCAAGATAATCGAAACTTCTGATTGACTGAGCCATGTTAGTTGTCATTTCAATTCTTCTGAAAAAAGAAAGCGGGTAAGCAAGACTGAGATATCCTCCGAAAAGTCTTTCATAAAATGACTGATCATTTTCCTGCAGGTCATATCTTTGTCCGGACAGATGATATACTCCGTAAGCATAGTTCATTCTTTTTTGCACAGAATATTTTGAGATCGCAATGTTAAAGCTTTCCCAGAATTCTCCTCCTCCGTTTGAATTATTAAAAACAAGAAAATAATATTTTTCATCTCCGAGGAGATCACTGAGAGAAATTATTCCGCCAGTATTTGCTCCGAAAACCGGGTCTACAGTAAGCGCCGTAGTTGCAACGTCCAGAGAAAACTTTTTTTCATATTTTAGAGAATTTTTTTTCGGAATGCTGTATATTTTGCCTGCGGTCCAGTTTTCACCTTTCGAAAGCAGATCAATTTTTTTAATTATCTTGCTGCTGTCATACCGCTCCTGTATGTCTCTGAGTAATTTAATACTGATCCCGCCTTCTTCATAACTTGAAAATACAATTCTGTCTTTACCTGCCCAGGAAGGATCAAAGGCGTTTGTGGTGAAGTTTGTGATCCGTCTCATTTCAAGAGAATCATAATTTATTATATTAGTAACCCCGGGATTATCAGAACCTGATTTTACAGCGATTTGTTTCAGGGACTTTCCAATATCAATCATCCAGATATTCTGCGGTCCTCCGGTATTTGAAGTGAAAATAATTTTTGTACCGTCTCCGGAAAAATGCGGTGAATAATCTATCTGTTCGCCAATGGTCAGATAATCTATGTTTCCGTCCCTGAGATTGTAAAGAAATAAATTGTAACTGTTTTTATTCCATCCGAAAGTTGTTCTGTCAGATGAAAACACAATGAAATTTCCGTCTGGTGAAATACTTGGATCTCTGTCATCATAATAATCATTTGTAAGTCTTTTCAGATTGCTAGTTTCAAGATCGAGAATATACAGATCCATTCTTCCGCCGAAATCAGACGCCGGAAAAACTATTTTTTTATTATCGCTGCTCCATGACGGTGAGCCAATGCTTACAATGTCTTTAAAAGTATAGGTAATTTTAATATCATCTGTTTTAGTATCTAAAATGTGAAGAGCATCTGTACTGCCTTTCTGAGTTACAAAAGCCAGTAAACCTGAATTAGAAACATCCATGCCCGTTCTGAAAAAATGAAACTGTTCAAATTCATCACTTGATTCACCTTCCACGACAAGTTCCGCCTGATTAGGTTGATTTATATTAATTTTAAAAATACTTGTAAATCCGGTTTTATTGCCTATAAAATATACATCCTTATTTCCGTTTGTATTTGAATAAGTTGGTTTATGTGCAAATGAAGCATTATAAAGATTTTGGGTAACTTTTGAAGGTTTGTCATTATCTTTTAGTTCGGGCAGATATTTTTTTTCCAGATAATACAGATATTCTGCATCGAATTCCGCATAATCTTTTCCAATGGTTAACTTCATTACATCGGAGAAGCTGTCATCCATCCAGAAATTTTCTATCAACTGTAAGATCATATCTTCACCGTAATTCGCAACAATGTACTCAAGAATATTCTGACCGAGTTTATACATAAAGAATGTTCCGTAAAATCTTTCCCAGTTATCCAGGCCCGCTATATATCCGCTGAGTACAGCATCTTTCAGAACCATCTCGCCCTGAGTATCCCATTCGGCGGAATATAATTCAGCAAGTCCTTCGGTAAACCATAACGGAGGCGCCTGACCAAGAGTTTGTCGGTGAGTTTTTAAAATTGTATTGATCTTGCTTGTCATAAATACGTGGGTGAGTTCGTGCCTGATGACATGTTTGAACTGAAACAATGAACCTTCGAAAGGCAATACAACCCTGCCCTTTATAAATTCAAAAAATCCTCCAACACCGTCAGGAATGAATCCGGGAGTAGTATTGGTTTCCTTGAAATGAAGCGGGGAAGAATAAAAAATGATAGGTACTGTATCTGCAAGAGAATGATTGAATTTTTGCTGAAGGAATGTATAACTTTCCTCGGCATATTTAGCTCCGATCTCGGCAAGCTCTTTTTCTTCAATGTAGTAATATATCTGAAAATGCTCTGTTTCTAGGATCTGCCAGTCAAAGTCTGAATACTGAACTTTATTTCTGCCGAAATTTACAAACTGAGAATAGGAAATATCGGATATTGATAAAAAATATCCGGTAATGGCAAATAACAGAAAATAAGATTTAAAATTTTTGTACATACCCCCGAGGAATGATAAATTATGTAAATATACTCAACATATGAAAAGAATTTTAGATTTCATAAAATTGACGAGGGTTTGATTTGTGCATTAAGATAAAAAACTTCAGAATAAATTACCATAGAAGTTTAGATACATTTAAAAATTCTAATTGATGAAATTGTTGTAATAATACGAAGATAGAGAGAACAGAATGTGGAATTGACTAGAAGATTTATATAGTAAATTCTGAATTATTAGAAGATACTTCGGGTTTTAAATATTTTAAAATTATACAATCAACTGACATTTTCTTTTAATTTTTATCCCCGGTTTACTTCATAAAATATCATAGCTGCTTTTCTTGTTTCACCCCATTTATAATTGCCAAGGTCCCCAGCTTTCTTAATTACTCTGTGGCAGGGAATAAGATAAGCAACGGGATTATTTCCGACTGCACTGCCGACAGCTCTTGATGCTTTCTTAGTACATACTTTTTCTGCAATATCCGAATATGTATTCAGCCGGCTTTCCGGTATCTTCAATAACGCTTCCCATACTTTTAATTGAAAATCAGTACCGCGGAGATGCAGATCGATTTTTTCCTGAGTGCTTTTTTCAAAAAACTTTTTCACCAATATCTGATTTGTATCGCTGTTTTCTTCAAATATTGCTTTCGGCCAGTGTTGCTTTAATTCTTCTACAGCTTTATTTTTATCGTCCTCAAAAAACAAATTGCATATTCCTTTTTGGGTTGATGCAACGAGGTAATTACCGAAAATGCTTTTGTTAAAACTGAATTTTATTTTTAAATTCTCACCGCCGTTTTTATATTCGCCGGGAGTCATCGCTTCTATATTAATGAAAAGATCATGCAGTCTTCCGGTTCCGGAAAGTCCCGATTCAAATGCTGCCTCACTGACAGTGGAGTTATTCTGAGCCAGAATTTTTTTAGCATGTCCGAGACTTAAAAACTGTATAAACTTTTTTGGGCTAACTCCCGCCCATTCAGTAAATATTCTCTGAAAATGAAAAACGCTCATATCAGCGCTGCGTGCTATTTCAGTCAGATCCGGCTGGTTTTTGAAATTCACTTTTATATATTCGATCGCTTTCTCTATTTTGTCGTAATTTGTCATTTTTATTTGTTTATCAAAAATTATTCTTTAGAAATCTAAGATTCTTTCTAAAGGCAAAATGTTCAAAGTATTTCAAATTTTTTTTCTTGCAAAATAATTATTTATTTATTCTTTGTGTCTTTGAGTCTTCGTGGTTAAATAATTACCTTTATAAAAAATTCAGGTTTATACAAAATTACCTGATTTCTTTTTTATTGAAAACCCGATTCTTGCTTAATCCGGCAATAAAGATCTCCAGAGATAGAAAACGGAATATGAATACCATCCTTTCCATTTTGCAGATAATTTTCTGATATTTTCGACAGAAGGTTTTGAATCCAAACCCAGAATGTTTTTAATTGCATTATGAAGTCCTACATCTTCAATGGGAAATGCATCAGGATTTCTTAAGCATTTCATCAACGCATAATTTGCAGTCCAGTTACCGACACCTCGGATTTTGCAAAGAATTTCTTTTGCTTCGATTAATGGTAATCCGGTTAAATTCTTTTTATAAGCTTCTGAAATTTCAAAATCAGTCAATGTTTTTGCTGCTTCAATGACATATTCAGCTTTCTGTCTGGAGAACTGAAGTTTTAAAAGATCAGATACTTTGAGCTTTGAAACAATCTCAGGTTTTGGATAAAGAAAATAAGTTTTATTTTCGAAGGAAAATTTTTCACCGAACTTTTCCACAAAATTGCGCTTCATTTTAAATGCAAAAGATAGATTGATCTGCTGACCGATGATCGCCCAGGAGATCGCTTCAAAAA
>DAIPYE010000013.1:23054-30079 GCA_036782915.1 Bacteroidota bacterium
ATCAGGAATTCCGATTAGTCTTAATCCGTAATATTTCTTGACAATTTCCCTAAGCAGCTTATCCTTTTTGGCAAATTTATAAAACGGTTTTAAATCAGTATTCAGGTCAAACCATTCATTTATAAACTTCTTTACTGACTGAACTTCCCTTAAAGTTACTTTACAGTTCAGAAATTTTATTTTTAATTTATTTTTTAAATTTTGATTCGAACTTATTTCAATTAACAGATTACGGTCTGATGTTTTTATAAGCTTTCTGATCCTGTTATGAGATACAGTATGCAGGCATTCAAGAGGAGATCTGTTGAGAAATGTACAGCATTCTTTGAAACTGAACTCTTCGGGTACTGTGACAAAACATGATTGCATTGAAAACGGGTATTTATTAAAAATCCTGCAATCCGAATTATTTAAAAATTATTTATCAGAAATGCAGGAATTTAAAATTATTTGATAAAAAAATATTATTCTTCTCTTATTTTATCTTTGAATTTTTTTCTGAATTTATCAAGCTTTGGATTAATAACAAATTTGCAATAACTCTGATCGGAATTCTGATTGTAATAATTCTGATGATAATCTTCTGCCACATAAAATTCTCCCAGAGGAGTTATTTCTGTAACAATAGTTTGATCCCATATCTGCGGAGCAACTTCCGCTTTTGATTTCTCTGCAATGTTTTTTTGATCGTCATTAAGATAAAAAATTGCGGATCTGTACTGAGTTCCGACATCCGCACCTTGTTTATTAAGTGTAGTCGGATCATGGGTAGTCCAGAAAACTTCCAGAAGTTCGCTGTATGAAATTGTATCCGGATCGAAATAGATCCTTGCAACTTCAGCATGTCCGGTAGTTCCGGTACAAACCTGTTTATAAGTCGGATTCGGAACTGTTCCGCCGGTATAACCCGACTCAATTTTCTCAACGCCTTTCAGTCTTTGAAAGATCGCTTCCACACACCAGAAGCATCCCGCTCCGAATACGGCAGTGTCTAAGTTTGATGACATAGTTTTATTTGTAATTTGTTTTGTTAAGTTATCAGTTTTCTTTCCTGAAGTATTTGAACAGCCGGAAAATAAAAAGATTAATGCAATTAAATAAGTCATTGGTTTTAAATTTTTTGATTTCATGTTTATAAACGGAATTGTATTACTTTCGGATTTGATTAAAAGAACACATTCTATGACTAAACAATTCAAAAACCAAATTTTATTCCCAGGTAAAAATTACTGGTAGCTGCAGGTATCCAGTAGGGAACACCTTCGCTTATACTTCCGGTAGTTTCGTACAATACATTGAAAATATTGTTTGCTTTGAGATCCAGTTCTAAATTCTTAAGCATATTCAAAGAATTGTTTTTGAAAAGAGAAGCAAAGTTATATGAAAGTCCGGCATTAACTACAGTATACGGCTCGATAATTTTGTCAGCATATCCCGGCTGATCTCTTGCATCAGGATTTTTTCTTTCATTCTCTGAATTATCAAGATATTGTTTGCCGATATACTGCAGAGAAACATAGGCATTCAATGCATTGTCAGTGAAATAGTTCAAAGAAATATTTGCAATAATATCAGGAGTCAGAATAATACTGTTTCCCGAATAATCATTTCCGTAAATAATGTTTCCTGCCGAATCGACTCCGTTAACTTCCGTATAATCAGTAAAATAATTATCGGACAGATTCAGATTTCCCGACAGAGAAATATTTTTAAAATATTTTTCTTTAAAGGGTTTCAGATTCAGCTGAAGTTCCAGTCCTTTGTGAATTGATTTCCCTGCATTTCCGGTAATCGGCTGTCCTACATTATCCAGCCGGCCGTTACTTACAATTTCATTTTTAAAATCCATCAGATAAAAATTCAGATCTGCATTGATTATGGAGGTTTTGTATGCAACTCCGAATTCAAAGTCATTCATTTCTTCAGGCTTTACCAATGGGTCTTCATAAATTCCTTCTTCCGCATTAACGATCCTGAAATTCGGAAC
Source organism: Bacteroidota bacterium (assembly GCA_036782915.1). Classification (GTDB taxonomy): domain Bacteria; phylum Bacteroidota; class Ignavibacteria; order Tepidaquicellales; family Tepidaquicellaceae; genus JAEUSI01. The sequence continues at coordinate 25,042 of DAIPYE010000013.1, forward strand.
TGAGTACGGATCTTCAGCATCATAAATATCTTTCAGCCGCGGTTCTCTTTTCGAAACAGAAAAATTTGCAAAAGCGCTGAACTCATTGTTGAAATTATAATTTGCACCGATCCTCGGAGTAAAGAAATTATAATCTACACTGAAGTCATAAGGTTTGAATTTGTCATTTGATAAATTATATCGGTGATAAACATACTGTAATCCAAGCATACCATTAAGCTTGTCTGTAAAACTGTAAATTTCATTTGCATAAATTGAATAAGTCCTCTTACCTCCGTTGTAATAATAATAAACATAGTCAGCGGGAGTTCCTGCCGGCAAAGCATCTCCGGAAGTTATCTCTCCGTAATGATCTGAATTATGAAATCTCATCTCGCCGCCGATTACAAAATTTCCTTTGTTGCCGTTGTGATCGATCTGAACCTTTGGAAACCAGCCGAAAGTGTTATTGTTCACATTGAGCTTTGTAATTATATCACTTCTTACAATTTCATAACCTTTGCCTTTTTCAAAATAGTATGTGCCGTCCGGATTTCTTTTATAATATTCCGGATTGTAACTTGTTGTATCCTGCACAAAATAAGGATCAAGCCTGAAGTAATCAAAATCATATCCGTAAAATACAGGGAAGGAAGTATTGAAATATCCTTCACCTCTTATATAACTGAAAGTATTCGAAATATATAAATTGGCTGACGGCTGGATATTGTAAACCAGTTCATAATGCGGCTGAAAATAATTGTCAGTTTCATCCGGGTAAGTAAGATAGTTATATTTTCTGTCGGTATAAATGTCACCTGTCACATCACCGTCAAGATATGCTTTGTCAACGCCGAGATAAGCAAGATGATTCTGCATTGGACTTCCGAAAAAATTAAATTTAAGCACTGAACTCTTTCCGATCAGTTTCCCGGCGCTGAGAAAATAACTCCAGTAATCCGACCAGGAAAGATCTCTGTAACCGTCAGTCAAAATTCTGGTGGCTTTACCGTAAACAGCAAAATCATTTTTTAGTAAACCGGAAGAATATTCTATTGAATATCGCTGCGAATTATAATTCCCGTAACCTCCTGAAACATTTAAAAACTTTTGTTTGAAATAATCCAGAGTCTGAACATTCACAACACCGCCAATAGCAGATGAACCGTAAAGAGCTGTTCCGATTCCCCGCTGAATCTGAATATTCTCCACTGAGGCTGTAATATCAGAAATATCATTCCAGTAAACCTGATGATCTTCAGGGTCATTCTGAGGAATCCCGTTTATTAAAATTGAAATTCTCCTCTGATCAAAACCGCGGATAGAGAGATATGAATATCCCAGTGACGCCCCAGATTCCGAATATGAATTTATACTGGTACTCCCGTTCAAAAACATTGGGAGATCCTGCATCCAGTATTTAGTTTCAACTTCTTTTCTGTTGATATTTTCAAAAGTTACCGGTGTAAACCGCTCCAGACTTTTTAGTATATCCACTTCAATAGTTTCGGTCTGAAAATCAGAACTGTCGGATTTTTCCTGTGAAAACAAATGGATTGAATTCAAAAATGAAATTAAACAAACGGCTAAAAGCTTTTTTAGAATTTCATGTGATTTAATCAATTTTAAATTCACTGTTGAGAGATTTCTTTGATTGTAAAATTTCATATTTAGATAATTAAATAAAAAAACGCTTAAATCTTATACGAACCCGTGTAAGAAGATTTAAGCGTTAAAAAGTAATTTTCCTTCGCCGGCATTATCCGTAGCAGGTTCTGTGGGTTTGATCTCAGCCGGCTTTAAAAAAGCCAGCACCCCGGTTATCTGAATATCAAAAGAGCAATGTTAATAAAAATTTTACATATAGTCTTTCGGCTCTACAACTAGCAATAGTGTGCATCCGTTTTTAGTATAAAGCGGTTCATGATCACTTCCGCCTTCTGCATGATGAAAATCTCCCGGTCCGAGAATTTTACCTTGAGCATAAACATCACCGGAAATAATGTAACATTCCTCTGCTCCTGAATGATGATGAGCCGGATAAGAAGTATCTGCGGCAACTTTAAACAAAAGCATCAGATATCCTTTTTCTTCATTATAAGAAAGTTTTTTAAATTCGATGCCATCGATAGGATGTTTTTCCCAGTCGCTTGACGCAGAAAATATATAATCAAAATCTTTTTTCACCTTTACCGGATTTTCTAATACCTTTAATTTTTCAAACAACTTTGTCTTAACATCAGGAGAAAGAGAGACATCAGATGTTTCTGCAACTGATAATTTTGAAAAAAGAGATGTCAGATTATTAAATTCAGAAACCTTTTTTTTATCTTCAGCAGATGAGTTTTTTACTTCTGCATCAAAATAAGATTTACTCTTTTTATCGAGAAGACCAAGTGAGTTTAAAATTATATTTTCTTCAGTTGATATTTTATTATTTTTTTTATTCACTAAATTAAATGTTTAAGTTTATCTTTCAACAAGATCATAGCAGACCGCATTCTTGTTTTTACAGTTCCCAGAGGAATTTTAAAATGCTCTGAAAGTTCTGACTGTGTAAAACCATTGAAGTAAGCATATTCTATCAATTGTCTCTGATTTTTATTTAGCAGTTTTAATGCTTCATTTATTTCAATCTGTTCACGGCTTAAATTTGCAGCCTTTTCGGGATTGGAAAAATGTGAATCTTCTGACAGATTAAAAACTTTATCTAAATTTATATCTTTGGAATGATCTTTAAAGCTTTTACTTCTGAGTTTATCAATAGCTTTGTTTCTAGTAATACGTATAACCCATGAAAGCGGATTTCCCAAAGAATCATCAAATGAATCAGCTTTTTCCCAGATCTGCAAAAAAACTTCCTGTAAAATATCTTCGGATTCAGATTCGTCTCTAACAATAAAATAAATAATTTTAAATAAATATGTGGAATGAATATCATAAAATTTACTCAGAGCATTGCTGTCTCTTTCCGAGATCAATTTAAGCAGATTTAAATCCCGAGAAAAATCAACAGTATTTGTGGGAATTGATTCTTTCAATAAAATATAATCAAAGATTTATCAAATTAATTTTTCATTTAATTCATACATTATCCTGTTCAGATCCGGTCCAAATATTTTATAGGCTTTTGATGCACCGCCTTTACTGATAAATGGCGGGTCATTAAAGCTTATCATGTTGATTTCCATTTTTGAAGAAATATGCTCTTTCATCATTCGGATCCACATTAATTCTTCTTCAGTAAATTTTCTTCCGTTTTTCACATTGTTGTCAATCCATTCGTTCAATTTAATATCCATTTCATCTGAATATGGCTCGAGCTTGTCTATTTTCCCCAAAGCAAACTGCGTAAGTGAAATAATATTAGTATGACTTTTTTCTTCACCTAGGGGTTTTACTTTTTCAGTATCAATTACGTGATAAGCTTTCCAGATCTCTTCGGCAGAGATTTCATACGGAGGTTTTCTCAACTCAGAGACAAATTCCATAATTTCTTCGGAAGTGAAATGAGAATGACCGTTTGTATTATTATAAATTGTTTTTAAAACAGTTAAATCATTTTTATGAGATTCAATGAAACTATTGAATTTTAAGACAACATCTTTTGATTTTTCTTTTGAAGCTTCCTGAATGGAGCTGCTGTTAATTAATTCACTGTTGCGTTTTTTGATCTGCAATAATCTGTATCTGAATTTCGGAAGATCAAAAGGAAGGCAGGCTTTATTTACCATTTCTTCTGTAACGGCTTTAATATCCTGTTCAGAAGGGACAAAAGATTTATCGTTTTTACTGAATAATTCTTTTGCTTTCTGAATCTGATTCTGAATACTTATTGACATTATCAGGTCATTAATTATCTCTTTTAAAGTGTTTTTCGGAGGATCCATTTCAGCTCCAAGTATTTTTATCTCTTCTTTATCTGATTCAGTAAGATTCTTTTCAATTCGGGTAAGGTTATCAATCAGGGACGAGATAGTGTTTTCATCTCTTATTCCGATTGCGACAGATTGTATAAGTGATTCCAGGGAAAATATTTTCACAATTTCCTTAACACTTTCAGTTCTGACTGTAACTGTAGACAGTTTATTTGAAATTTTAAAACAAATAAAAGGAAGCGGAATTGCCACTATAACATCAGCTATATAAGCCATCTTTAAAAACAACGGTGAAAGGCAGATCAGAAATGTCCAGAAAATTACAAGCCAGGATCTTTTAAATTTCGAATTGTAAAAAACAATAGCGCAAAGAACAGCAGTAGAAACATGCCAGCTTGGCATTGTATTAAAAGGATTAACGGATTTATATAATTTATTTACAGCCTCAAAGAAAAAACTGGTTTCTTTTATTTCTGGTCTTATATAATTCATTACCGGAAAAAACGCATGTGCGAAATTTATAAGACTCCATAAAATAACAATTGAAAACAAAAACTCAGTTAATACAACATAATTATCCTTTCGTATTAACAAAATCAAAACAAATAACAAAAGTATGTAGATCGAATAATACGGGATCAGAAAACCCGGAATCAGTTTTATTGAATAATCTAAAAAAAATGCTACATCTATATAATTCTGACTGACATTGTTTAGGTGGTTTAGAAGGTAATATTGTATTAAAGCAAGTACTATCAATACAATACCAAGCAAATTCTTTTCTTTGAATTTTGATAAGGTCATTTAAAATCGCGATAATTTATTGGTCGGTGCAAATTACCAATAATCGAAGAGCATTTCAAGATTGAACGGAGTATATCAAATATTCACATATTAAAAGAATTCAATTTAATTTTTAATATTTATTAAATTTTCTCAAATATTCAGAAAAAAAGTGAAGTTGTCAGTTTTACATAAAAAGGTGTACCGGGCGTGAAATGAAGTTCTGAAACCGGATCTGTATCATTAATTAATCTGGACTCAGTATCAAACTGTGCTTCATTCCAGGTAACATTATTAAGTAAATTATTAAATGTAAGCCCAATGTTATAATTTCCGGTCGTATAATTTAACAATGCATCCATAACAAAATATCCTTTTGCTGTAACGGAGTTAAATTC
>DAIPYE010000014.1:0-30058 GCA_036782915.1 Bacteroidota bacterium
CCAGATACCTTCTGAATCCCTGCCGAAATGAAGTTTGAAATCTGCAAGTCCCCATTTAATCTGCGTGATTTTGTCACGATGATTTGCAAGAGGCATTATGATATGATTATAGATCATGGCAATTGCATTCCCGTGTCCGCCGTTTACTTCAGTGCTTTTTTTATCTGCTTCAATAATATTAGTGTATGTTCCCGGGTGCTTGTTTTTTATCCAGTGAAGGAGAGACGGACCGAAATTGAAATTAAAATATTCATAATTATTGATTCTGTTGATCACAGTATCATGTTTATCGACGATCACCGCTTCGCCGTTTGGTTTATAACATTCCTGAAGTATCCGTTCATTCCAGTCATGAAAAGGCGCGGCAGAGGGTTGTGTTTCAATTTCGTTTGTCCATGCATTTTCCCTCGGAGGCTGATAAAAATGCCCGTGAATGCATAGAAATATTTTCTTGTTCAAATTGTATCAATAAGTTTTAGTGTGTAACAAACTAAAAATAGTATCTTAAAAATGTTAGTAAGAAAATTATCTTAAAATCTGATCGGATATGATTTAACTTGACCATTAAAATCTGTTTCTTATCAAAATAAGAAATTGAATATAAATTGAGAATCAAATAAAATGGTGAGCAGCCTTTCTTTAACTGACTGCTCACCATATAGATTAAATAGTTTGATTTTAAAAATTATTTTATAAGCATCATTCTCTTAGTCAGAACTGCATTATCAGCAGTCTTCAATTTATAGAAATAAACACCGGATGAAAGATTACTTCCGTTAAATGAAACATTATAACTTCCGGCTGTTCGGAATTCATTATTTACTAGTTTAATTACCTCTCTTCCGAGAAGATCATAAATTATTAAATCAACTTTCGAATCTTTCGGTAAATCAAAGCTAATTTTTGTAACAGGATTAAATGGGTTTGGATAATTCTGTTACGAAAATTTCATTCGAACTTCCGTATGATGCTAAAGTAAAATTAGTAGTTTATGATTTACTTGGCAGAGAAATAAAGTCAATCTTTAATAATCAGTTGACAAGGGGAAAATATACCTTTGAATTTGATGGCAGTAACTTTTCGAGCGGAATTTATTTCTATAAACTTACAGCGAGAGATTTTACTGCTGTGAAGCGGATGGTACTTCTGAAATAAATTTAACTGAAAATTACACTGATTAAACCTAAAACCGGAGTTTATCTTCCGGTTTTTTTATTGAAAAACTCAACTGAACTTATCGGAATGTTTCACTGCACTTTTCAATTGCAAATAGCTTCTAAAAATCCAATAAATCTTCGCCGGAAATGTATTGAATGAGGAAATCTTTCTTAAAAGTCAATTTTTAGTCTGATTTAAAGCTTTTTGAAACTTTTCGAATCTTTCATTTACGTTGCTCAAGACGTGAGCAAGATTAATCAAGCCGTGAGCAAAATTGCTAAAGCCGTGAGCAAAATTGCTTAAGCTGTGTGCAAAATTGCTTAAGCCGTGAGTAATCTTGTTATTCCCATTAGCAATCTTGTTAATCTAGTTATTCATGTTAACAAACTTGTAAAAGTTGTCAGCAAATTAAATAATCAGGCAAATTATCTGATTAAAAAAAAATAAAAATATAATTTGCCAAAGTGTAAATTCACTCTGACAAAAGACAGATCCGATTTATCAAATTTCAGACGGAGATTAAAATTTGCTATGGCAGGTAATAACTATATTCAGCGCAAATAAAAACAGGTGGTAAAATATAAATGATAGTGTTAATGCAGTTGTAACAGTATTTAAATGTGAATTTCATTAAATTGATTAAAATAAAAATTATAAAATGAAAACTTTATTCACTGCAATTTCAATTGTATTTATATTCAATGTCATTTCATATTCACAATGGTCAAATGATCCGAATATAAATCTTCAGATCTGCGGAGCAGCAGGAGAGCAGGCGCTTCCAAAGATCTCAAATCTCAGTAACGGCGATACATACATTTGCTGGTTTGACAGCAGAAGCGGCAGTTATGCTGTCTATCTTCAGAGACTGAATTCACAGGGAGTAAAACAGTTCGCATCTGAAGGTCTGCTTATCAGCGGCAATCCGCAGAGTACATCTCTTGTTGACTACGATATGATCACCGATGACAGTGACAATGCAGTGATTGCATTTACTGATACGAGAAGCGGACCAAACATAAATCCCTTCGTTTACAAGATCAGTCCGCAGGGAAATTTTCTCTGGGGAGCAAACGGAATTAATCTGGCAAATGACATAAATACTTTTCAGGCGAACCCGCGATTAGCAAAAACTACTGACAACAGCATAGTTGTGACGTGGATATACAGTTCATCTCCGAATAAAATCGCATTTCAGAAAATTTCTTCCGGAGGAGTAAAACTCTGGGGAGCAGATCCAATCTATTTAGCCGGTGCAGGAACGGAGAATTTTACATATCCTTCAGTTGTAACATCTGATGCGGGTTCTGTCATAGCTTTATGGTCGGGTTACTCAGGTTCATTTTTAAATCCTCAGAATTATAAATTATATACTCAAAAGTTTTCTGAAGCGGGAGCTTCGGTCTGGAAAGATACTGTTTACAATCTGGGAAGAGTAACAGGGTTTTTTGTTCCGAAAATTTTTTCCGATGCAAGCAACGGCGCAATGTATGTATGGCAGGATGACAGAAATTCAACAAACACTCAAAGTTCATTTGTTCAGCACTACACTTCTTCCGGAGCAAGATTATTTCCTGTTAACGGTTCGGAAGGCTCTACTGAAGCCGGATATAATAAATTTGATGCCTGGGCAGCTTACATGACTCCGGCAAATGAAACATATCTTTTCTGGAAAGAAACAAATAGTCTTCAGAGCCAGTTCGCAATTTACGGACAGAGATTTTCTCAGAACGGAACGAGACTCTGGACTGACAATGCGAAACAATTTATTCCGTTCGGACAAAATTCATTCATTAATCAGATTTGCAATATAAAGGATACGAACATTGTTGTTGCTTTCAACGAAGGAGTTTTCGGAAGTGCAAACAATTTACAGAAAGCATTCAGCACTGGGAAAAGCGGAGTGACTGGCTGGAATGGAATTATAAAAAATGTGAGCAGCGCTACAAGTGCAAAATCCAAAGTGGTTGCAGTTATGAGCAATTCCGGAGAGACCAAGATCGTCTGGAATGATGACAGAAACGGAGCTGCGGATATTTATGCGCAGAATATCAGTATTAACGGACAGTTAGGAAACACTGGAACATTTGCAGGCAATAATTCACAGGCAGTTAAATTTTCATTGTCGCAGAATTATCCGAATCCGTTCAATCCCGGAACGAAAATAAATTATGAATTATCAGCTTCAGGAGGCGGGAATTTTATATCGCTGAAAGTTTATGATATTTTGGGAAATGAAATTGCAACACTGGTAAATCAGAAGCAAAATGCAGGAAGTTATTCTGTTGATTTTGACGGCAGAAATCTTTCTAGCGGGATTTACTTTTACACATTTGAAACGAATGACTTTAAAGAAACAAGAAGCATGCTGCTGATAAAATAATTTAAGATTTTTTCATTGTGCTATAAGTGTTATGTAAACTTCAGACTCATTATTGTATATAAAATTAATGCTCATGATTATTCTGAATTCAACTTAGATTATTCAAAAAAACAATTCATTATTATTTTAATTTTTCAATTCCGGAATTTACGTGAAATAAAAATCCTTCACTTTATATTAATAATTGAAAATTTAAAACCGGATAAGTAAATTGAAGGAGTTTAAAAACAAAAAATTACGAAAATGAAAGATCAATGGTTTATAAAAGCAGGATGGATATACATTCCTAAGTCAGTAATCGGAATATTACTTTATCTGATGACAATTGCATTTTGTGTAACAGTATTCATTGCAATTGACAGTCATTCTCATTCAAATTCCGATACGTTATATGGAATTTTTCCATATTTTATATCTGCATTCACAGTTCTGTTTTGGATAGCAGGGAATAAATCAAAAGAAACAACTCATTAATTAAATTGTCAATTAAATATTAATTTTATGGAAGAAAATTCAAAGTTAGATAATGTCAATAATTTTGACAAACTATGGAATTACAATAAACCGGATGAAACAGAAAAGAAATTCAGAGAAATTCTGTCCGAGGTAAAAGATTCCGGAAACAGATCAGCTTATCTGCAATTACAAACACAGATTGCCCGGACACTTGGACTTCAGATGAAATTTGATGAAGCACATAAACTTTTAGATGAAGTTGAGTCAGAGCTTTCAAAAGATGAAATTACAACAGCAAGAGTCAGGTATCTATTAGAAAGAGGCAGAGCTTTCAATTCATCGAAGCAAAAAGAAAAAGCCAAAGAATTTTTTTTGAAAGCCTTTGAACTTGGGCTGAAATCCGGAGAAGAAAATTATACTGTTGATGCAGCTCACATGATGGCAATTGTAGAATCCGGAGATGAATCGCTAAAATGGAATGGAAAAGCTATTCAGCAAGCGGAAAAATCTTCCGATCAAAATGCAAGAAAGTGGCTTGGTTCGCTATACAATAACACAGGCTGGACATATTTTGAAATGAAAGATTATGAGAAAGCTCTTGAGCTGTTCATTAAATGCAGGGAATGGCATTTGGAATCAAAAAATATAAACGGAATATTTTATTCAAAATGGAATGTAGCGAAAGTACTTCGAATGCTGGGAAAAATTGATGAAGCAATGGAGATACAGAATTTATTAAGGGAAGAAATGGAAACAGGAAAAGCAGAAATGGATGGATATGTTTATGAGGAACTTGGTGAATGCAGTTTGATAAATGGTAAAGATAATGAAGCAAAGGATTATTTCGGAAAAGCATACGATCTGCTTTCAAAGGATATCTGGATGGTAGAAGACGAAAAAGAAAGACTACAGAGAATAAAGGAACTTGGTGGGAAATAGAATTTGAAATTCGGACACATTGAAATATTTGTTGAAGATCCTCTGAAGGCGAAAGAGTTTTACCGGAAGATCCTTGGATTTGAAATTACAGAAATTCAGCATAATAAGTTTATATGGATGAAGTTCGGTGAGAATGAATTTTTACTCAGACCGGGAAAGAATGATCTGAGAGTAAATGAATACAAAGATTCCAATACAGGATTTGTTTTATATACTTCTGAACTCGAAAAGACAAGAGGTGAGTTAATTGAAAGAGGACTTGAATTCAAGGGAACTGACGGCTCTGATAGTTGCCTGACATTTACAGATCCCGATGGTAACTGGTTTCAGCTTGTAGATCCAAATCATGCATAAACGCAATTGTAAAGGAATTCAATTCACAATTTTCCGCAGGCGGGTTTTTTAATAAATTAATTTTTTAAGAATAAAATATTTCAATAAATTAAGTAAAAAAAAATCATGAGCACTGAAAATTCAGCAACATTATCTCCGGATGAAAAGAAGAAAATAGAATCCGAACTTCAGGATATTGACAAGCAGTTAGAAGTTATCAGAAAGAAAAGAATCGAGTTGAATTCCAAACTCGCATCTATGGAAGTTAAAGATTACACATTGAAAGACAGAGATGGAAATGATAGGAAACTTTCGGAAATGTTTGGGGATAAAAAAGAGCTTATACTTGTGCATAATATGGGAAAAGGATGTTCATACTGTACAATGTGGGCTGACGGATTCAAAGACACTTACAAAGAAATTGAAAAAAAAGCTGCGTTTGTACTGGTAAGTCCTGATATGCCGGATGTTCATAAAGAATTTGCGGAAGCACACGGCTGGAATTATAAAACATACTCAGCTAACGGAACGGATTTTATATTTGACATGGGTTATGATTTTATAAAAGAAGGAAAGCATAATTACTGGCCCGGAGTTTCAGTTTTTCAAAAAGATGAGAACGGGAATATTAAAAGAGTTGCAAAAGATTTTTTCGGACCGGGAGATTTTTACTGTAATATATGGCATTTTCTGGATCTGCTGCCGTCGCAGAATATCACGATGGAAAGTTAATCAGTTAAGCAGTTAAACAGTTAAGCAGTTAGCAGTTAAGCAGTTAAGCAGTTAGCAAGTTGTGAATTGTTAATGGTGAATTGTCAATTGTCAATAATGAAATTATTTTGAATATATAGTTTTATTTAAATGGAAAATGTTTTATCAAAGAAATTTTATCAGCAGTATATTATGATGATTGAATGGGTTAATATTTATATAAATGCTTTGGATGATAAAGAACTCGAGATGGAATTGTCCCCGGGTAAAAATCACGGGGTGTGGATCCTCGGACATCTAATTGCAAGTGATGATGATTTTTCAGTTTATATGGGTAAAGGTGAATTGCTTTTTCCGGAATATTCAGAACTTTTTGGACAGGGAAGCAAACTAAAGAAAGTAAGCGAGTATCCTGAAGTTTCTAAGCTAAGAGAGCAATGGATGACAGTATTCGAAAAGAATAAGAAAATTTATGTAAACTTAAGAGATGAAGAGTTTGAAGAGATTCCTGAGAATATGGATGAAGACGGGATGAATTATTTTACATCAAAAGGAAAAGTAATAATGGCTTGGCAGCTTCATCAGATGTATCACGGCGGTCAGCTTTCTGTGCTTGCAGCAAGAGTGGGAAAGAAAATGTTTTAACTCTTGTTAAACTTTTAGCATTAAGTAATGTGTTATAAAAAATTTAGAAACAGAAAATCAATTCAGCGCAAATATATTTAATTCCTCATAAAATTATAATTGATATTGGTAAAGACAGGTTTTGTTTCGCGATGGAAAAGTTTTTTAAGTAAATCTTCCGGCAGGACGGAGTTTATTGTAACAATTTTTTTTCTTGTTATAACAATTTATTCATTCAGCAGATATTTAATTTTCAATGAATCAAGAAACGGAGCGATATTAGATGATCCGATTCTGAAACATTTCACATCTGTTGATCTTAACACATTACTCTTCGTTGCAATTTATTCATCACTATTGATTGGTCTTGTAGCCTTCAGTTTTAATCCTCGCCAGTTAATGATGGCTTTTCAAACTTATACATTGTTAGTTTTATTCAGAATGGCGGCAATGTATTTGATTCCGCTCGACCCACCGCCGGGCTGCATAGATCTGGCAGATCCTGTAGTTTTCATTTTTGGAACGGGACAGAAGATAATAAAAGATCTGTTTTTTTCCGGACATACTTCAACGGCATTTATGCTGTTTCAGGTTGCGAGGAATAAATATCTGAAAGGATATTTTTTGCTGGCGACAATTACGGTAGGCATAAGCGTTATTTTACAGAAAGCTCATTACACAATTGATGTATATGCCGGTCTGGTATTTTCATTTACATCTTACCAGATCATTAAGATGCTTCATGAGAAATATTTTAAATATTATTACCCTATGATGGAAGAACATAACCAAGGAAGAGGGAATTTCCAAATCTTGTAATATTATTTTAATTTAAATGAATAAATATAATTTCACCTTTAAATTTTAACCTGATTATCCTGAGCTTCAATTACAGCAATAGTTACCATGTTCACGATTTCACGGACTGAACTGCCTAATTGCAGAATATGAACCGGTTTTTTTAATCCCAAAAATACAGGACCAATTGCTTCTGCATTAATGATTTCTTTTATAAGTGTGTATGCAATATTGCCGGAAGCAAGATCGGGAAATATTAATGTATTTATTTGTTTATCAACCAATCCGGAAAATGGAAATTGTTCTTTAAGCAAATTATTATTGACAGCAAAATTTGCCTGCATTTCTCCATCAACTATAAGTTCAGGATGATCCCTGTGTAAAATACTTACAGCTTCCTGCACTTTATCAGGAATATTTCCTTTAGCAGATCCGAAATTTGAATAAGACAATAAAGCAATGTGCGGATTGATATTGTATTGCTTAACTGCCTTTGCAGTAAGAACAGTAATGTCCACTAATTCCTGCGATGTAGGATTTACATTCATAGTCGTATCTGCAAAAAAGAAGGGACCTTGTTTCGTGTTAACAATATACATACCGGCAGTTCGTTTAACACCTTCCTTCATTCCTATAACCTGCAAAGCAGCAAGTATCGGATCTTTAAATTTCCTCGTCAGACCGGAGATCATAGCATCTGCAAGTCCGGTTTCTACCATCATAGCTCCAAAGTAATTACGTCCCTGCATTAACTCGTTTGCTTCGTAAATCGTAACTCCTTTGCGTTTGCGTTTTTGAAAAAAATGTTCTGCAAATTCCGATCTTTGCACTTCCTGTTCACCGGAACGCGGGTCAATAATTATTACATCCTTTAAATCGAGATCGTAATCATTTATCATTTTTCTGATCTTATCAGTATTTCCTAAAAGTATCGGATCTGCTATACCTTCGTCTTTAACGGTTAGTGCAGCTTTTAAAATTTTGTAATTGTCTGCTTCGGAAAATACAACACGCTTAGGATCCTGCTTTGCTTTTGCTGTAATAAAGCGAATGAGTTTATTCTCCAGGCCAAGCCTGTTTATTAGTTCCTGTTCGTATGCATCCCAATCGGTAATTTTTCTTTGCGCAACACCTGACTCTATTGCAGCTTTTGCAACTGCAGGTGAAACAGTATAAATCAACCTGGGGTCAATTGGTTTGGGAATAATATAATCTTTCCCGAAATTCAAATTCTTTGAACTATAAGCCAGACTTACTGAATCAGGAACAGGTTCTTTTGCTAATGCAGCGAGAGCATAAACAGCAGCCAGTTTCATTTCTTCATTAATTTTTGTAGCTCTTACATCTAGTGCTCCCCGAAAAATAAACGGAAAGCCAAGTACATTATTCACCTGATTCGGAGTATCACTTCTTCCGGTTGCAATTATAATATCATTTCTGGCGGCAAGTGCATCTTCATAACTAATCTCCGGATCGGGATTTGCAAGCGCAAACACAATCGGATTTGCAGCCATGCTTTGTACCATTTTTGCATTCACAATATTTCCTTTTGATAGCCCAATAAAAACATCAGCATTTTTTACTGCGTCTTCAAGAGTTTTCAAATTGGTATTTACTGCAAAAAAAAGTTTGGTTTCATTTAAATCCCTGCGGTCAAGTGAAAGAACACCTTTACTGTCAAGCATCAGAATATTCTCTTTTTTTACTCCAATGCTTATATACAATTTCGCGCATGAAATGGCAGAAGCACCGGCACCATTCACGACAATCCTGATTTCAGAAATATCTTTTTTTGCAATCTCACAGGCATTGATGAGCGCAGCGGATGAAATAATAGCTGTACCGTGCTGATCATCATGCATGAGCGGAATATCCAGTTCTTCCTTTAATCTTTTTTCAATTTCAAAACATTCAGGAGCTTTAATATCTTCAAGGTTAATACCGCCAAAAGTTGGTGAAATAGTTTTTACAGTATTGACAAAAGTATCTATATCAGTCGTGTCCATTTCAATATCAAAAACATCTATACCGGCAAATATTTTAAAGAGCAAACCTTTGCCCTCCATTACAGGTTTAGATGCCAGCGCGCCGATATTACCTAATCCTAAAACTGCTGTTCCGTTTGATATCACAGCCACAAGGTTTCCTTTTGCAGTGTACTTATAGGCATCTTCCGGTTTTTTTTCAATTTCCAGACAGGGTTCTGCAACTCCGGGTGAATAAGCCAAAGCCAGATCGCTCTGCGTACTGTGTGGTTTGGTAGGAATCACTTCTATCTTGCCGGGTTTTCCATGTGAATGATAATCTAAAGCATCCTGCTTTTTTATTTTTGACATTGTAGTTTTTAATTAAAATTTAACCGATCATTGAATTCGAAATAATATTTTTTATAAATTTGGAATTGATATTTGTAACACATCTCGTTTTCGTACTTGGTGAATAAGCGATTTCGAAGAACGCCAAAAATTAAAGTTGAAATTTTCTGTCCTGTCGTTAGTTTTTTAGGGTCTTTGGTTTTTTCAGTATTACTGTCAACGAAGTGTGTGAATTTGTATGAATGAAAAACAGAAATAACATTCATTAGAACAAAGACTATTGTCAATACCCAAAGTAGTCGTTTTATGATTTTCTTTCTTTTCTTCAAAGTTATTGATTTTATCAACTTTGTATGGTCTGCAAGGATTGCACATAAATTCTGAAATCATGTATCCCGCCAAACTATTTAGTTCAATACAAAAATACTTATAACGTAAAATTGTTCCTATCTACTTATTAAGGTTATTCTTAGCTTGCGAATAAAAGTGGTTTGCACTTAAATCAAAAATCAAAAATCTTACTAATGAGCGACAGAATTAAAATTTCGACAGGCGTTAAATGGGAAGACCTTGTAGGATACAGCAGAGCAATCAGAGTCGGGGACAGAGTTTTGGTTTCGGGAACGACAGCAATAGAAAACGGTGAAGTAATCGGAATTGGGGATTATTATTTACAAACCAAAACAATATTGACAAAGATCGAGAAAGCATTGATATCAGCCGGATCGAAATTAGAGGATATTATCCGAACAAGAATATATGTTATAGACATTTCAAAATGGGAAGATGTAGGCAGAGCACACGGAGAGTTTTTCGGGAAAATAAAACCGGCATCGACAATGGTGGAAATTTCAGGATTGGTAGATCCGGAGATGCTTGTAGAAATAGAGGCAGAAGCAGTTATAATCTAAGAAAACGACGGAAACAAAGAATTTTCAATACATTAAATTTCTAACTTGATAATATTTAATATAAATAATAGTTTAAACCACTTCAATTAACACACCTTAAATAAAATACTTCTAAGGAAATTATTGAAAATCTTTTATAATTCAATTTTACCATTTAATAATTAAATAATATTTAAACAAATTAAAACATACCCTCAGGTTTATCCCACTCCGGAAAGGACTAAAAAAATGGAACCGAAAAACAACAACGCAAAACCTGCTTCATTTGCAGACTCAAAGAATGTTACAGACTTGAAGTCAAAAAAAGTCGCAGAACTGATGCAGCTGGCAAAGGAACTACAGGTTGCAGGTTATACTGACCTGAAAAAGCAGGAATTAATTTTCAAGATCATCGAAGCGCAGACCAAGAAAGACGGATTTGCATATGCGGTCGGGGTTTTGGAAGTTCTGCCTGACGGTTATGGATTTCTGCGGTCAGTTGATTATAATTACCTTCCCTCTCCTGATGATATTTATGTTTCACCTTCGCAGATCAAGAAATTTTTACTAAGAACCGGCGACACAGTCAGCGGTCAGGTAAGACCTCCAAAAGAAGGCGAAAGATTTTTTGCATTATTAAAAGTTGAAAATGTAAACTTTGAAAATCCTGATACGATCAGGGACAGGATATTATTTGACAATCTGACACCTTTGTATCCTCATGAGAAATTCAATTTAGAAACAGCGCCCGGTGAATACGGAATGAGAATCATGGATCTTTTTACACCGGTCGGAAAAGGACAAAGAGGACTGATAGTATCTCCGCCGAAAAGCGGTAAAACGATTCTGCTTCAGACAATGGCAAACAGCATAACAAAGAATCATCCTGAAGTACATTTGATAGTATTGCTTATAGATGAACGACCTGAAGAAGTAACTGATATGGAAAGAAATGTAAATGCTGAAGTAATAAGTTCGACATTTGACGAGCCGCCTGAAAGACACGTTCAGGTTTCAGAAATAGTATTACAGAAAGCGAAGAGACTTGTAGAAGCAAAGAAAGATGTTGTCATATTACTTGATAGTATTACCAGACTTGCAAGAGCACATAACACAGTAATTCCACACAGCGGAAAGATACTTTCGGGAGGTGTTGATGCAAATGCATTACACAAGCCGAAAAGATTTTTTGGAGCTGCAAGAAATATAGACGAAGGCGGAAGTCTCACAATTATAGCAACAGCTCTTATAGAAACAGGAAGCAGAATGGACGAAGTTATTTTCGAAGAGTTCAAAGGAACCGGTAACTCGGAAATAGTACTTGACAGAAGAATTTCCGACAGAAGAATATTCCCGGCGATCGATCTGAATAAATCCGGAACAAGAAAAGAAGAACTGCTTCTTACAAACGAAACACTCACCAGAGTTTGGTTGCTGAGAAAACTTCTTTCCGATTACAATCCAATTGAAGCAATGGAATTCCTGTTGGGCAAAATGCGCGGTACAAAATCCAATAAAGAATTTTTAGCTTCGATGAATTCTTAGATTATCTGATCAGAATCCGGAACAATGAAGAAAGTAATATTAATAAACTCAATAGCGGAAGAAGTAAGAATTGCCATCACCGAAGACGGAAAGCTTGCGGAATTTTTTATAGATACACCCGATAAGGAAAAAAATGTCGGGGACATTTATCTAGGAAAAGTTGGAAAGGTCATCCCCGGAATCAGAGCTGCATTTATAGATCTCGGATATCAGCAGGATGCGTTTTTACATTTTTCGGATATTGGAAGCACACTTGAAGACTACTCTGCAATTATCGGTGACGATTCTGATATTGAAGAAGATGATGAAGAAGATGAAACTCCCTCAGGCAATTCAAACGGCAACAGAGATTATAACAAACCACCAAACCTCGAACGCGGACAGGATATAATTGTCCAGATAACAAAAGAACCGGTCGGAAATAAAGGATTTCGTGTAACTTCAAAAGTATCCATTCCCGGAAGATATCTTGTTTTAATACCATTCGAAAAAAAGATAGGTTTATCCCGAAAAATTTTCAGTCCAAAAGAAAAAAGACGTCTCAGAAGTATAGTAAAATCAACGCTTCCGAAAGGTTTCGGAATCATAATCAGAACCGTCGCTGCGGGTCAGGATGAAAGTCTGATACTTGATGATCTGAATACACTAATACAGAAATGGAATGAGATCCAGTCAAAGTTAAAATCAGCAAAGCCGCCGGTAATTCTTCATAAAGATGTTTCGACAACTTCATCTGTTATCAGAGATCTTTTCAAAGAAGATATATCTAAAGTAATTGTTGATTCCAAAAAACATTTCAAAGATATAAAAACATATGTTGACGATACATCTCCCGAATTTTCCAGTAAAATGGAGTTCTATTCTGGAGATCAGCCTTTGTTTGATGTTTACAATATTGAAAAGCAGATCGAAGAATCAATTGAAAGAAAAGTATGGCTGAAAAACGGTGGATATATAATTATTGAAGCTACGGAAGCTATGACAGTTGTAGATGTTAACAGCGGTAAATATGCCAAGCACAGGGATCAGGAAGTAAATTCACTTAATACCAATTTAGAATCCGCAAAAGAAATAGTTCGTCAGATAAGATTAAGGGATATAGGCGGAATAATTGTAATTGATTTTATAGATCTTTATGATGAGAAGAACAGAAAGCGGCTTTATGAAGACATCAAGAAAGAATTTAAAAACGACAGGGCGAAAGTTACGATACTTCCTGTAAGTGATTTCGGGCTTGTGGAAATAACCCGTCAGAGAATAAGACAGAATATAATTCACAGCGTTTCTGATATCTGCAAGATGTGCAGCGGTTCAGGACATGTTCAGTCCAGATCAACCTTTATCAACAAAATCGAAAGATGGATAACCCGTTACAAAGGCGGTAATAACGGGATGAGTCTGATACTCAGAGTAAATCCATATGTTAAGGGATATCTAACTTCAGGTTTTTACAGCAAGATAATGAAGTTAAGAATAAAATATTATTTAATGATCAGACTTGAGGAAGACGAAACTCTTTCATTCAATGATTTCAGATTTTATTCTTTTAAAATGAAAAAAGATGTTACCGAGGAATTTGACAATTAACTTTTTGCTTTAAGATCAGAAAGTTCTTTCAGATATTCCCATGAATAAATTCCGGTATTGTGTTTATCTTTCCATGTGATCTGAACTGCATAATTCCCTACAGTTTCGATTTTTTCAATTTCATAAAACCCGGCTGCTTTGAATGGAGATTTAATGGGAATGTATGAACTGAATAATACAGTTTCACCCTGACAGCTTACGCACGGACATTTGTCTCTCAGTGTCTGCAGATCAATTTCGCTTAAACTGTCATCACTCCAGATTATCTGTAGCAAATTATTTTCTGTCTTCCTGATCTTTTTTGGCTTATTCATATTAATTTATTTTTTTTCAAATTGTTTTTTCACCAGCAGTATTTTTAAATATCACTTCTTCATTTGATTTTCCGGAAACTTCCTTTACTTTAAAAAAAATAAGACATGCATTTCCCAAAAGCATAAATCCTGTCACGAGAAAAATATATTTTAATTCGATCCCGTACAGTAACAACGTACAAAGTAAAGGTCCGATAAGATTTCCGAATAATGTAAAACTTGATGCAATTCCCATCACTCCGCTTTTTCTGTCGTCTTCAATATTTTTATTTATGAATGCATAAATAACAGGAACAATGCCTCCGATGCATAATCCGAGAAAAGCTCTTACGGGAAAAAGCAGGTATGGATTTGTAATAAAAGTATGTATTATATAAGCGATGCCGGCTCCTGTAATTGCGATAATAATATTTTTTTTAAAACTTTTGGTATCGTTTCTTTTTCCCCACCAAGGAGATGAGACAACGCTGAAAATTCCCAGAGTTCCGAAAATTGCGCCGGTCAGAGTTGACAGATATTCAGTGCCTTTTGTAATCGATTCGACGAATAGTGCAAATACCGGCTGCGCAATTGCCAATGAAATCTGTGTAAGTGTAATTGAAATCATCGGGATCAGAATTACTGATTTGCCAAACACATATCTGTAATTATCAAATACCGAATAAAGTTTTCCGGTTCTGTTTGCTGCAGGTTCTTTAACATTTATTATTACAAGGATCCCAGAGAGGAAACAAACGGAAGATGTTACGAAGAAAACGGTTTTGTATGAAGTAAGATCAGCAATAAAACCTCCGATAAACGGGCCGATGACAGTGCCAGAGGAGATCGAGGTTTGCAGAATTCCAATTGCGTATCCTGATTTTTCTTTAGGAGTTCCTGAAGAAACAAGAGCAAGTGAAGAAGCAATGAATCCGCTGATCCCGCCCTGCACCATTCTGAAAAAGAATAATTGTTCCACGCTGCCGGAAAAACCGATCAACAACTGAGAGACAGCCAATCCGAAAATTGCCCTGAGAACCATGTTTTTTTTTCCGAATCTGTCACCGAGCATTCCCCAGACAGGTGTAAGCAGAAAAGATAAAATGAAAGGACCGCTGAAAACAATTCCGCTCCAGTGCTCGAGCTCGTCAGGATTTGTAATTCCAAGTTCACGGATATAGAAAGGAAGAAAAGGCACAACCATGCTCATTCCGACCATTGCAACAAACTGAGAGATCCAGATGCTGTATAAATTTTTTCTCCAGACTTCCAATATATATTCTGATGTTAAGTATTGTTTGAAATTACAAATGACAAGACAGTTATAAAATGGAAAAAGGAAAAAATGAAAGGAATATTGTGAAAAACTGGTCAGAGGTAAATATTCTGAACTGTTTCTTTCGGATAGATTAAGGATAATTAACTGAAACGCTGGCATTAATAACTGAATTTGTCAGATCAGTTGTCTCAGAATAATCATCTTCTAAATTCAATAAGAATGGAATTTTGCAAAAAAAATCCGGATAAACTTTCGTATATCCGGATTAATATTTTTGAAAATCTTCTTCAATTAATTAAATCATTAATTTAAGTAAATACTTCAGATGAAAATTATTTTACAAGAACCATTTTTCTGACCTGTACAAAGTCATTTCCGCCGCCTTTAGCAGTCAGTGAGTTCGACGAGCTCACCACAAGTCTGTAAAAATAAATTCCGCTCGCCAGATTAGCACCGTTGAAAGATGCAGTATATCTTCCGGCTTCTTTATTTTCATTTACAAGTGTTGCAATTTCCTTTCCAACCAGATCAAAGATCTTAAGACTGACAAAATTTGAAGTAGGCAGATCATAACTGATCTTTGTAGTCGGATTAAACGGATTCGGATAATTTTGTGTAAGTGCGAATTCAACAGGAAGGCTTGAAATGTTTTCGACTGAAGAATTTGAATTTGCATCTTCAATTGAATTATTTTCAGAATTTAAAAGCTCAATATTTTTTTTACCGTCGTAAATAAATATTTTTGTTTTAAATTTAGAATCCGTCATTTTAAGATCAAGAGGCAGATCAGCAAATTTATCGGCTGATGTCTCAAGCCTCACTTTTGCCACTAAAATTCCCGGTGATTTATTTGATATTACAGGTAAGCTGCTTTTGTCAGGATTCACAGAGTTTACGAGCAATCTCAATTGATTATCAGCTACAGTTGGTTTTTTGGGTCTCATAGCTTCAGGTAAATCCGAGCTGATGATGGTATAAGTAAGTTTTCCGCCATTTGCTATATTTGAATTGAAATCCAGACAATATTGTCCGAGAGAATATCTAAGTTCTTCATTATCAGAACCGGTGCTTTGAAGATAAATATCAAACTCCAGTGAATTTTTTGAAGTTTGGTTCAAGTTTGATACATTGATCTTGTATGCCGGAAGTGCAGCTAAACTTATATTTATAGATAAAACAGTTATTAAAATCAGATTAATTATAGTTTTCATTTTTTTGTAATTAATTTTTTTAAATCATATTTATTTTGCGCAAAATATTTATTTTGAAATAAAAATTCAGAGGATCATCCGGAATTATTCGAAAATTCCGCCAATCCTCATCGCCGTAATCTTTGTCTTGATTTATCATTAGTTTTCATAATATTATTAAATCAGATTTAAAATAATTTTAATATGGTAATAATTTATGCGGGCAGCGTTGATATGTAAACGATTTATTCATATTCTATTTCCTTAAATTCTTATTTTGAAATTAGTCATAATAATTTAATATTGCTATTTAAATTTTTCAATTTCACTCTGATTAATTTTATTGATTTGAATCAAAAAATTTGAGTACCATAGAAAAAACTGAGTATTTTCACATAAAAATTAACTAATAATTCAGGTCAGGGAAGAAATTCTCTAACCTGATCATAAAAATTTATTTCATCAGCATCATTTTCTTCACAGAAGTAAATTCTCTCGCTCCGCGAAGCGAGCCCGCTTCAATTTTATAAAAATAAACTCCGCTCGATAAGTTACTTCCGTCAAATTTAACTTCATAACGTCCGGCATTTTGATTTTCACTTACTAACGTTCTGATTTCTTTTCCTGATATATCATAAATCTTTAAAGAAACAAAACTGTTAACTGCCTCAGCGGGTAAAATATAACTGATAACTGTCGAAGGATTGAACGGATTAGGATAATTCTGCGACAGCGAAAATTTATTCGGAAAACCGATCACAACTTCATTTGCCAAATTATAATATTCAAAATTTCCGTTGAAATCTATTTGTTTCAATCTGTATTTATATTTTCCTGAAGAAAGATTTTTGTCCTCATAAGAATAGTTTTGCTGTGTATTGGAATTTCCGTGACCTTTTACAAAATTGACCATTGACCATTCACCATTCACCGTCGATCTTTCCACATCAAATCCCGAGTTATTCGTCTCCGAAACAGTTGTCCAGTTTAGCTGAACATTATTATTAGTGACTGACGAAGTGAAAGATGATAATTCAACCGGAAGAGGAAAGTCAGCTTCGTCAGCGCCCATGTATGGGGATACCCTAAGCTGATTATCTATATCGGTAGCAGTTCCAGGTATTGAAATGCCTTTCAGATCGTTATCTCCGATTGAAGTGCCTGCTAAATGAAGATCTCCTGTACTGATGTCATCAACAAATTCAACATCTTTGAAAATTGTGTGTTGCTCATTTGGAAATGCAAAAGCCCTGTATGCATTTATATCAGTTGAAGCGAATGAATTCAGTACCGCAAAATAATAATAACAATTGAAATCGATATCTAAATTTGCACCAGACAATGCATTTATATTACTTGATATGTTAGAGGTGGCACCAGTTACATAGCTTTTAACAATGTTATTTTTTAAGGAAACATTTCCATTGATGGCAAGTATATCCCAACCTTTTATAATACTTATTCCGGTTAATAGACTTACAATGCCACGTAATGTTATTGTATTGTAATTAATATTTGCAGTAATATTCGAAACATTTCCGGTTGAAAAACTAAAAGCAGCAAATTCAAAATAGCAATTAACACCAAAACAATTATAATTCACATATACAGAAAAAAAGTTGTTTGATATGTTGATCTCAGTTATATTTGAACCCGGTGATGTAAGATTTACAGGATTTATGAAAATTTGATTCGAATAGGATTTATTCTCAGTAATATCAATTATTCCGACACTTTGTACACTGAGTCCATTCATTTTATTATTTCTGATTTCAATATCTCTTGTTTCGGGATACATATAAATTCCCAAACAAATATTTCTAAGAATTTTAGTTCCTCCGTTAGTAAATCCGGATACTCCTCCGGTTCCGCCGGATGAAACCGATCCGTTAATGTTGCAATCTTCAATTATTATATCGTTATTTCCACCGGAACCGGGAATTGATTGTGAAATATTAATTCCGTTATAAAAACTTGAATTGATGTGAGCAAATTTAATAACGTTATCCGAAGCACCATTTTTCATTACAATACAATCGAAATTATTTGTTGTATTTGTTAAAGTTAGTCTTTTTGTATCAACTATTCCTACTCTACCATCAATTGTTACTCTGTCAGCACCATCCAAAATAATCAAAGTTGCTCCGAAATTTCCTTCAATTATCACATCCGCAGTTGGTTTGATCTCACAGGCAGTGAATATTCCGCCATGCAGTGAAGCTGTAGAAGTTAATGTATGACTCTGATTAATTAATACCTGTATACTTCCGTTGCCGTGAATTCCGAGATTTATTGCGTCAAATGCAGATGTAAGATCGGAGTAATTCTGACTGACGTTTCCGTTTACTGTTACAGCCTGAGAAAACAGATTTGTGTTTGCAAGTAAAAAAATAATTGCCGAAATGCTGAAAAGTTTTAAAGATGCTTTCATTTTTAGCTCTCCTTTATTTTTGTTTAAATTAATGTAAGAAGAATATTGTTTATTTAAAAGTTTTAAAGAACAGTTGGTTTATTTTATTTGAATATTTCAAATTTCCCCCATCCGGTGAACTTTAGGTTGGGCAAAGTATCACTTTCAGGGGGAAGATTTGAGTTCTTCCGTTTAATTTTTGTTTATGTGCTAACTAAGATACATACTGCAATTTTTTTTCTTCCGATTTTCTTCCGGCTCTGAGCTCCAGATAATATTCAAATATTCTTAATTCTTCATTTTTGACGGCAGTAACCAGTGTGTGAAATCCTGATCTTAATTTTTTATTGATCAGATATATGCCGTCAGATTTATCGGGATTCTGAAGTATGAGTTTTGTCTTTAATGATCTTGGTAAAAAAAACTTTATCGCTACATAAGTTCTGGATTTGTCTGTGAAATTCTGATATAAAGTTAACTTTCCCGGTTTATCTGTCACAGAATCCGATTCAGAAATTTTTACAGCTTTAGTTGTAACAGAAGCAACAGTTGCATCACTTGAATCAGATTCTTTAATGGTATAATCATATTTCATGGTGTTACTTTTTTGCTTTTTGTTATTATATATATACTTTGCAGATTCTATTTGAAAAAAAGAAAATTTAAATCCTGTATTATTTGTGAAACTGTTCATTTTAATTGCTCCTTTCGGTTCCGGTTTATCGGAGTTTGTTTTAATTTATATTTCTAAAGTTTCAAAGAACATTTGCTTTAACTTTCTGATACAAAGATATTGCAAACAGTTATCCGTTCAAAAGAAACTTTTTGCGATTTACTCACATAAAATTTGAGATAACATCCTGATAAGTGCGATTTTGGTTTGTTTTTGAAGATATTATAGGTTAGCTTTGCTCACAAAATGAGGTTAAAATTAGATAAGTTTTGACTATGAAAGAGATAAAACTCATAGAAATACTGAAGACATTTGATAAGGAAGAACTGAAATCCTTCAAAAAATTCCTTTCCTCACCGTTCATTAAATCCAGAAGAAACATTGAAATATTGTTAAATAATCTCATTCCTTTTCATCCCGAATTCGATTCTGATAAACTGGAAAGTAATATTATTTATAAAAAAATTTTTCCCGGTGAAGCGTTTGATGAAAAAAAATTAAATAACTTTGTTGCAGATCTGACGAGAGCTGCGAAGGATTTTATCATTCATCTGACTTTAGATGAAGATGAAACAGAGTCATCATTATTTTTGCTGAAAGGACTTAACAACAGAAAATTATTGAAGGATAATTTTTCTCTTCTTAATTCTGCTGAGGAAAAGCTCATTCCCGGATTTTCATCTGACAAAAATTATTTTTCAAAAGTACTAAATATTCTGGATTTTAAGATCGCCTATTATCTTTCGATGAATGACTACAAAAATCTAAGAAAGACAGTTGAAGAGCACGCTGAAGTTTCAATGATCAGGTTTTATACTGACTATACATGGATGAGATGTGAAAATCATACCACTACTCACACTTTATATAAAAAAAACAAAGCAAGTATAATCGATTCTGTTACTGCCAGTTTAGATACTGACAAAGTAATTGAATTAGGAAATAATTTCGGGAAAAAATATAATAATCTGATTAAACTGCATAATCTGATTTTAAAAACCATAAAGGAACCGAAAAACTCTGTTAATTATTTTCTGCTGAAGAATTTCTTTATGGAAAATATTAAAGATTATGACAGGGAGGAAAAGTATAAAGTGCTGAGTCATCTTATAAATTTCTGCGGGGAAAACATAGTAAATTACGGAGAGGAATTTGCAAAGGAATTACTTGAAAATTATAAGATCATGTTGAGAAACAATGCTTTTTCGATGACGGAGAATGAATTTCTACTCGACCTTGATTACAGGAATATTCAGGGTTTGACAGTGCTTTATTATGATGCAGATTTTCTTGAAACGCTTATAAATGACTATTCAAAATTTCTCAGAACCGAACATAAGGAAGATTTCATTTCAATTTCCTATGCCTATTTGTTTTTTCTCAGAAAAGAGTTTGAGAAATCTCTTGAGTCAATTGCAAAAATCAGAAGTGATGATTTTCTTTTTAAAATTGATATGAAAAAGTTAAAATTAGTTATTTTTTATGAACTGGGATATATAGAACAGGCATTTACATCAATTGATTCTTTCAAACATTTTCTGACAAATTCAAAAGATATTGTCGCAGATCCGAGAGTAAAAAGCAGTCTGGAATTTCTCAGTGCATTTACTTTATTGCTCAAAATCAGAACAGGGAAGAGCGAAGAAAATATTGCAATACTGAAAAACAGAATTGCCGGTCTTAATGTTTTTATAAAAGACTGGTTTACTCAGAAAATTGAGGAATTGCAAAAAATAAAATATTAATCGGTTTTAAACTTTCCGGGATGATAAACAAGAATATTTTGTCTGCCGATAATTTTTTACCTGTCCAAAATAGTAATTAAATTTAAAAACAGAAATCGTAAAGTCTTTTTTGGGAGAAAAGTTAAAATTCTGCTTCATCTATAAAACATAAGAAGAATTTTCTGTAAAGTTCACTTTTTAATCTAATAAATATGAGACAAATTAATTGCTACTTTTATGAGCGATTATGTTTATATTATTGCCAATCAAATCCTTTTTTTTTTAAAATTAGCTAAGGAGAGTGAAAATGTTTAAGAGAATATTAATTTTAACAGCTTTTTTAATATTTCCTGTCATATCTTTTTCTCAGCTTCCGAACTGGGTAGAGCAAAATTCCGGTACAACACAGACTTTGACTTCGGTTCATTTCGATTCATATTTTAGTGTATGGGCTTGCGGTTACGGAGGAACGGTTATTCGAAGTACAAATAAAGGAACAAACTGGATAAACGTCGGAGGAAACGGAATTCCCGCAACAGCACAACTTATAAATATTGTGGTTATAAATGCAAACATTGCATTAACTTCCGGATACATCGGCTCAAATACTTTTGTTTACCGGACTTCCAATGCAGGCACAAACTGGACACAGGTATTTACAGAAAATAACGGGTTTATTAATGCTATGTGTTTTAACTCCTTTACTGATGGATTTATGACTGGTGATCCGGTAGGAGGAAGATGGTCTTTATGGAGAACTACAAACGGAGGAATTAATTGGGATTCGTCAGGATTATATTTACCTCAAATTGGCACAGAAGCCGGATGGAATAATTCTGTCTGGATTAATAATGGAAAGATCTGGTTTGGAACAAATAATACTAAACTTTATTATTCTTCAAATTTCGGTGCAAACTGGGTTGCTCAACCGACAACAGGTTCTGTTAATTCATACACAGTCTGGTTCTATAGATTATTTGGAGGAATTGACGGTTTAATTGGAGGTGCCGACATGTTCAGGTCATCAAATTCGGGATTTAACTGGGATGCACAAGTGTCTGCCGGATCAGGAAATTTCGGCGGAATTACGGGCGGACCGAATGTAATTTTCGATGCGGGTTCAGGTGGATTTTGGTTTACATTCAGTGTAAGAGGAACAGGAGAGATTTATACTTCAACAAATGGCGGAACAAACTGGTTTTCTCAATATACTGCTCCGGCCGGCACATACCGTTATATCGGCACAGGCGATAACGCACTGGATTTCTGGGCAGTAAGAAGTAATGGCGGAATTTCATATCTGTATTTAAATCTTGGCGCAATAAATACAATAAGTAATGAAGTTCCTGACAAATTTACTTTGTCACAGAATTTTCCTAATCCATTCAATCCAACTACAAAGATAAGGTTTCAGTTAATGAAATCTTCAAGAGTGAAAATGACTGTTTTTGATCAGCTTGGCAGAGAGGTGAAAGTTCTTTTAAATGAACAGATTGGCGCGGGAACTTATGAATCGGAATTCAACGGATCTGACATTGTAAGCGGAGTTTATTTTTATAAACTTGAAACAGGTGAATTTTCCGAAGTCAAAAAAATGCTGCTTTTGAAATAGAATCTGTTAAAAATTCTTTATCAAAGTTGAAGTACCTCATGAATTGAATAAGTTTGTGAGGTTTTTTATTAAAAAAAGTAATCCCCGCATAAAAAAATTTATAGCTTAAAAACATTACTTATTCTATATTGCTGATTATCAAAATTTAAAAATAATTGTATACATTATGATGCAAAATTTGTCACTTATTCTGAAAGAAATTGCTTCTAATATCTACTGGTCATGGAACAAAGACTCTGTCGAACTTTTCAATGAAATAAATCCGGAATTCTGGAACTGGACAGGGCACAATCCTGTGAAGTTTCTCAATGAGATAAATCAGTCATATCTGTCAGATGCAATTGAAAGAAAGAATCTCGGCGGAAAGATCTTGACCATTTATAACGATTTTCGAACTTATCTGAAACGAAAGAAATATTTTGAAGAGAAGTATTACAAAACTGATACTCCGGCTATAGCTTATTTTTCAGCTGAATACGGACTTACGGAATGCATGAAAATTTATTCCGGAGGACTTGGTGTATTGTCAGGTGATCACATGAAATCAGCTTCGGATCTGGGACTTCCGCTGATAGGAATCGGACTGGCTTATCATTACGGATTTTTTGTTCAAATGATAAATTCACAGGGCTGGCAGACTGAGAATTATGAGATAAATGAATTTCAGAATTTACCTCTGCATATTTTAAGAGATAAAGATTATCACCCGATACGACTTGAAATAAATTTTCCCGGCAGCACTGTTTTTGTTCAGGTTTGGGTTGTCCATATCGGAAACATAAAACTTTATCTTCTCGATACGACACTTCCCGAAAATACTGTTGAAGACAGAAGAATAACAGATATTCTTTACGGAGGCGACACGGAAAAAAGAATTTCCCAGGAGATTATTCTCGGGATCGGCGGGATAAGATTAATTGAAAAACTCGGACTTGATATAAAAGCTTTTCATCTTAATGAAGGTCACTCGGCATTTCTTTGTTTTGAACGGATAAAAAATTACATGAAAAAGCACAATGTCAGCTATGATGCGGCAAAAGCTGCCTGTTTCAATTCAAATATATTTACAACACATACTCCTGTTCCCGCAGGTATCGATATTTTCACAAAGGATTTGTTTGTGAAATATTTTAAGAAATATGCTGAAGAAGAAATCGGAGTAAAAGTGGAAAAATTATTTCTTGAAGGTGATCTTACCGTGAATAATGAAGACAATAATAAATTCAATATGGCGTATCTTGCCATAAACAATTCCAATTTTATTAACGGTGTGAGCAAGCTGCACGGTGAAGTTTCCCGAAAAATGTGGATGCTATCGGATAAAAGATCGCAGATAGAATCCATTACAAACGGCGTTCATATACAGAGTTATCTTTCGTCCAATTCCAATTCAGTTTATAATAAATATTTTACAAAAGACTGGATCTATGATGATAATATCTGGAGCAGAATTGATGAGATTGCCGATGAAGATATCTGGGCTATGAGAATCTTTAATAAACATAATCTTATTAACTTCTGCCGCGAAAGCATAAAATGTAAATGGATATTAGCCGGAGCCGATAAACACAGAATTGCTGAGACCGCGGGAATTTTAAATCCGAATGCACTGACAATTGGTTTTGCAAGAAGATTTGCAACTTATAAAAGAGGTAATCTTATTTTCACAGACCTGGCGAGACTGAAAAAAATCATTAATAATTCTGCAATGCCTGTCCAGTTTGTATTCTCTGGCAAAGCTCATCCAAAAGATGAAGGAGGAAAAAGTTTGATCGCGGAAATAATATCTTATACAAGAGACGAAGATCTGAGAAACAAAGTAATATTTCTGGATAATTATGACATTAATGTTGCGAGACATCTTGTAGAGGGTTGCGATCTCTGGCTGAATAATCCAAGGCGACCTCTTGAAGCATCGGGTACAAGCGGAATGAAGGTAATTGCAAACGGCGGACTGAATTTAAGTATTCTTGACGGATGGTGGGATGAAGGTTATTCCCCGGATTACGGCTGGAAAATTGACAGTTTAAAGGATGAAAATATTTCTCTTCAGATCAGGGATGCATTTGAAGCAAAAAGTCTTTACGATACTCTGGAAAATGAGATCATTCCATTATATTATCTCCGTGACAGCAATGGCATGCCTGTTCAGTGGGTAAAAAAGATCAAAGCTTCAATAAAAAATCTTACCGGATTTTTTAATACCGGAAGAATGGTAAAAGAGTATTGTGACAGATTTTATATGAAAGTAAAATAATTTTGAATCATAAAATAAATTTATTTCAGAGTTAAAAGTTTTATAACATTGTAAATTGTCAGACAACTTTCCAAAATAAAAAAAATTTGCCGCTAATTTCATTAATTATTACGGATTTAAAAAACTTTTACTATTTTTGAGGTTTTTTGTAAGCAATTTTTAATAATCTTAGTATGTGCCACACCTTAAAGTGTGCCACATTTTAAAATGTGGCACATGTAGTTTTTTGTTTTTTCAAAAAATCATTAATTTCAAAATTTTTTAATATTCTTATAAAAACAAAGCATCTACACAAACAAGATTCAGGTTTTTCCGTATCCATTTTAAGTTTTTTTAAATTTAATTCTTTTCTTTCACAATTTCAAATTGACTTAAAAACGGTACATCTAAAATGCAAATTCCCGTCTAAGATTTAATATTATTAGAAATTATTTTAACAATTGCTGTTTTATTCATTTTGAAAATGTTTTGAACAAAATCTTGCAAAAATGTTTATTTGAGTAATTCAATAATTTTCATGCGATTGATGATATAGCTTTAGAAAACGTTTTGATTAATGTGACGGGATTTTATGTGTTTACAGTTAAATTAAATTGTTACATAAATATTTTTTAATTAACTTATAATAATCATAAAAACCAATTAAAATTACAATAAATTTAAAGAAAGGGTTAATATTATGAAGAATATTTTCTTCAAATACGTAATTGTTATATGCTTTTTTATAACCGGTTCGGGTTTAATTTTTGCTCAGCCGGACAATCCGAATCTCGACCAGGTACCTCAGCAATATCTGGATTATCTCACAACAGTTCAGCAGAGACCGTTTTCAGTTGTTACTGATAATTCAGGATTTGATAATTTTGATATCGGAACAGCTTTTGCTGAAGTTCATACAGTAATGAACCCGAGAAATCCTTTGCAGTCAATGGCAGCATGGAATACTACTTCAGGTGCAAATTTGTATTACACTTTAAACGGAATTGACTGGTCATTAGCGCCTCAGCCTGCATGGGGACAAGCAATGAGAGGTGATCCGGTTCTTGCTTATGACAGTCTTGGAAACGGATTTTTTGACAATATGTATGGCGCATCGATTTTAGGAACAAGAACAGCGCGGACATCCGATAATGGTCAGACCTGGAACAGTGTTGTATTCGGAAATATCGGAAACGATAAAAACTGGATCGCAGCTGATCAGACCGGCGGACCTTATGCGAATTCTATATACGGTGTAATGACACCGGGAAACTTTGTAAGAAGTAACAATAACGGAGCTTCGTTTGTAAATACATTCGGTTCATCAAATTCTTTACCCGGTATGATGGTATGTGTAGGACCAAACGGTAGTATTTCAGGAGGTACTGTTTATTTTGTTACAAATAATGGAAGTTCATTTTCTCCTTCCTGGACATTTTATAAGTCAAATGACGGAGGCGCTACATTTACTTTTGCTTCACAGGTAGTTTTTGCAAATTACGTAGGAACAAATGTCGGTGGAAGAAATTCAGTTGAAAATATGAGAACAAGACCATATCCTTTCATTACTGCGGACAATAGTTACGGTCCACACAGAGGAAGACTCTATCTGATCTACGCTTCAAATTTTCCTGTAGGAGACGGATTTAAGCCAAATATTTACTGCAGATATTCTGATAATCAGGGTACTTCATGGTCATCGGAAGTAATGATAAATGATGATCCCAATACAGATACTCATCATCAGTTCATGCCTGCGCCATGGTGTGATAAAGAAACAGGAAGATTATATGTTCACTGGATGGATACAAGAGATTGTCCTACAAGTGACAGCGCTTTAATCTATGCATCTTATTCAGATGACGGTGTTTCATTTGCGCAAAACAGTATGATCTCAAACAAGAAATTTAAAATTGATTGTCTTGGTTGCGGCGGCGGTGGTACACCTAAATATCTTGGGGATTATAATTCTGTTACTTCAAATTCAGTTACTTCTGTTATTGCCTGGACTGATTTCAGAAACAGCAATTTTGCGAATTATGTGGCTTATTATCCTGATTATGCTGTTAAAACATCTGTATCAAGCATAAATGTTAACAGCGGTCAGAATGTTACTTTTAAAGTTGCCGTTCCAAGTGTAAAAGCTTATAACAAAAGCGTTAAGTTTACTCTCGGTATGGATACATTACCTGCATCAGGAAGTCTGAATCTTTCTTTCGTCGGAAAAGACTCTGTAAATTCTTATCCTGATTCAGTAACTGTAAAAGTTGATGCGGTCGGTACAGTTACTCCGGGAAGATATAATGTTAAAATAATTTCAAGAGGTCCAAACGGAACTCCGGCTCACAAAAGATATGTAAGTGTTTTGGTAAATACTTCCGCCGTTCAGGTTGGTACCAACAGAAACGGAATTGCAGAATTCAAAGTAAACGGAGTAACATATAATCAGCCTCAGCTATTATATTTTACTAACGGAACAAGTGTTACAGTAGAAGCTGTCAGTCCCAGAACAGTCGGACCTTCCAGATATGTTTTTGTCAACTGGAGCAATGGCGGCGATACGATCCAGACTATTAATGTTAATTCGAATTTAAATCTGACAGCTTTTTACAAAGTTCAGTACAGACTGACAGTAACTACTCCGCAGGGAACAGCTTTCGGTGGAAATATATTTTATGATTCTGCTTCAAACGCAACCTTCGGTGTAAATGCTAGAATCGTAAATAACGGCGGAACAAATTATTATTTTAAAGGATGGACAGGCGCAGGTGTAGGTGCATATACAAGCCCGGATACTACCGGACGTGATTCTGTTGTAACTATTCCTGTAAATGGTATTTATATTGAAACTGCAAGATATACTACAACTACAGAAATAAATACACTGAGTTCGGTAATTCCTGATAACTATTCACTTTATCAAAATTATCCGAATCCGTTTAATCCTTTTACAAATATAAAATTCGATATTGTAAAAAGCGGAAATGTAAAAGTCATTGTATATGATGCTCTGGGCAAAAGCGTAAATACCTTGCTTGATAATTCTCTCCAGCCGGGAAGCTATGAAGTCAGTTTCAATGCTGCAGGTATGGCAAGCGGAATTTATTATTACAGAATTATTACAAATGATTTTAACAATGTAAAGAAGATGCTTTTAATAAAATAAATAAATTTGATTCAGTCTTTCAAAAGGGATTTTGCTTAATTGCAGGATCCCTTTTTTGTTTTATTTTTCTTTTATATATCCAAAACAACTTTGAGATTTGAGTCAATTGGTGCAGAAGTATGCTGTTGTTTTACTTTCCAAATGCCGTCAGTTTTTACAAATCCCAGTGAAATTCTGTTCTTCATACTCCGCAGTATTTTACCTTCGCTTGAAATTGCCTGAAATTGAATTAATGCACTTGCAAATGCAATTAGTTCAGCTTCCTGAATCTCTATCATTTCAAATGTGACGTTGACCTTTTCATCTTTTAAAGAAGTCAGCCAATCCGTGATCTCAACAGACCATTCTTTTAATCCCGAAGAAAATCCTTTGACTCCCCACATATCAAAAATTATGACATTTTCGTCATACAAATTGATCATTCCGATAATATCTTTGTCCCAGGCTGCCTTTTTATAGCATTTAAAAAAATCATTTATATTTTCAATAAAATTCTTCATTGAAATAGATTTTAAGTTTAATTATTTGTCACCTTTATCTTCCAATTTCATTCTCACTTCAATTTTAAAATTCCAGTTGCAAACTAATACAATTCTTTTGTAATATCAATAATTATATATGAAAATATGAAAATATGAAAGTGGTTATAACAAAATGCAAAACTAACTTTAATTAATCATTTGAGTGCTTTATTTTGAACCAAATAAAAATTATTATGGAAAAACCTTATCCCCCGATTTACTATTCCGAATATCTTCATCTGGAAAAATTACTGACGAGCCAGCTTCCAAAGAGTGATGAATACGGTCATCACGCTCACGATGAAATGCTTTTTATAATTGTTCATCAGGCCTATGAATTATGGTTCAAGCAGATCCTGCACGAACTGGATTCTGTACTTGAAATGTTTTTAAAAGATGAAGTCGATGAAAGAAATATCGGCATTGCAGTTTCACGTCTTAGAAGAGTTACTGTCATTCAAAAAGTTTTAGTGGATCAGCTGAATATTATTGAAACAATGACTCCGCTGGATTTCCTGGAATTCAGGGATTTCTTAATTCCCGCATCAGGATTTCAAAGCTATCAGTTCAGGTTTATTGAAAATAAACTTGGGTTAAATATTGAAAACAGAGTTAAGCTTGATAATAAAAATTATTATTCGCTTGTATCGGACGAACATCAGAAGATGCTGATAGATTCTCAGAATACAATTTCAATTCTCGAAGCAGTTGACAAATGGCTGGCAAGAATTCCGTTTTTAAAGGTCGATAATTTTGATTTCTGGAATGATTATAAAAGCGCAGTCGGTACGATGATAGAAAATGAAAAACAGATAATTCTCAATAATCCCAGTCTGACTGATGAAAAAAGAGAAAAGCAGCTTAAGGAATTTGAAAACACAAAGGAAAAATTTGAATCTCTTCTTGATGAAGATAAACATAATGAACTGGTGAAGCAGGGATTGAAAAGATTTTCATACAGATCCACTCTTGCGGCATTATTCATAAATCTTTACAGAGATGAGCCGGTTCTTCATCTGCCGTTCAGATTCCTGACGTACCTTGTCGATATAGATGAGTTATTTACCACGTGGAGATACAAACATTCTCTTATGGTGCATCGAATGATAGGAGCAAAGGTTGGTACCGGAGGTTCTTCAGGTCATCATTATCTCATGGAGACTGCGGAAAAACATAAAGTATTCAGAGATCTTTTTGATCTATCGACTTATTTGA
>DAIPYE010000015.1:0-8205 GCA_036782915.1 Bacteroidota bacterium
GGAATAAAAATTTTCAACTGGGTTGCAACACTATATAAAGGTTCAATAGAAGTTACAGCGCCAATGCTTTATGTTTTACTTTTTATTTTTATATTTTCAATAGGCGGACTTACAGGACTTGTACTGGGAGCTTTGAATACTGATCTGCATCTTACTGATACATATTTTGTAGTAGCTCACTTTCACTATGTAATGTTCGGGGGAATGGGAATAATATTTTTTGCTGCTCTGCATTACTGGTTCCCGAAAATGTTCGGAAAAATGTATAATGAGAAAGCCGCAAAATTCGCTGCATACTGGATCGCATTAGGTTTCAATTGTTTATACTTCCCTATGTTCATCATGGGTTATATGGGAATGCCGAGAAGATATTATGATTATCTGCCTGAATTTCAGCCTTATCATATTACTTCCACTATCGGTTCATGGATACTCGTTTCAGGAATATTATTTATGTACATAAATCTGTATATGGGTCTTAGAAATGGTAAAAAAGCATCTGATAATCCATGGGGCGGAACAACATTGGAGTGGACAATTTCATCTCCGCCGATCCTGGAAAACTTCAAAGAGATCCCGACAGTAACAACGGGACCTTACGATCATTCACACATACACGGAGAGGAGGATAAAAAATAATTGAGTTATAATTCAGAAACAGCAGAGCAGGAAATTCAGGAAGTCGTCATACACAGAGATGATTTTGGCTCGAAAATGGGAATGTGGTTATTCCTTTTTACTGAAATACTTTTATTCGGCGGCTTGTTCATTTTATATGCAGGTTACAGATTCATTTATCCGGAAGGTTTTGCAGCCGCTGCAACTCACCTTGATGCATTGCTCGGAACTGTAAACACGATCATTCTTCTTACAAGCAGCTTAACGGTCGTCCTTGCAATAGTCGCATTACAGAAAAACAATAAAAAACTCTCACTGTTCTTTTTATGGATAACAGTTCTATGCGGACTGATTTTTCTAGTTAATAAGTATTTCGAATGGGGCGCAAAATTTCATCACGGAATTTATCCGAAAGGTCCCGCACTTCAGGAAATGTCGGAAGGCGAAGTTATGTATTTCGGATTATATTATGTAATGACAGGACTTCACGGTTTGCATATTGTTATAGGTCTGGCATTTATCGGATTTGTAATGTGGAAAATTCACAAAGATGTTATCACAAGCACAAATTTTCAGAAACTGGAAAACTCCGGATTATACTGGCACCTTGTGGACATAATCTGGATATTCTTATTCCCGTTATTTTATTTAATTCATTAAAATTTTTAAAATGGAAAATACTCACAGCAAAGAATTAACACATAACGAACATGAAGGACATCATGATGCACACGGACATGATGACGGTCATATTGCAGTTGCGCATCATCCGAGTTACGGTGTAAATGTACTTGTATGGATAGGATTGCTTTCGCTGACAGCAATTACTGTAGCAGTTGCAGGTATAAATCTCGGCAGTCTTGCGCTGACAGTTGCTTTGATGATAGCTCTTGTAAAGTCTATGTTCGTAATAAATTTTTTCATGCATCTGAAATTCGATAACAAAGTATTTAAGCTTTTTCTCGGAATATGTATGGTAACATTTGTAATAGTTTTAATTTTAACATTTTTTGATTTAACATTTAGATTTTAATAAATAATGAGACCAAATATAGTTGATCAGGTTGATTTTACCTTTTGGTTTATAATGGGTATATCAATAGTGTTACTGGTGATAATCACCGTAGTAATGCTTTATTTTGTGTATAAATACAACAGGAAAAGACACCCTGTTCCGGAGAACATCGAAGGAAATACGACAGTTGAAGTTATCTGGACTGTGATTCCTCTTATCCTTGTGCTGATAATGTTTTTTATCAGCTGGGGCGGATTTAAAAATATGAGAGATGTTCCCGCCGATGCGATGGTCGTCTCAGTTACGGGACAAATGTGGAAATGGTCGTTTGAATATGACAATAAAAAGAAATCCGATACTTTATTTCTGCCTGCTAATAAAAATGTTAAATTTGAAATAAAGTCAGTTGACGTAAATCACAGTTTCTTTCTTCCGGCTTTCAGAACAAAGGAAGACGCTATTCCCGGAAGAGTGAATTATTACTGGATCAGAACAGATGAGCCGGCAACTTATTAT
The DNA here is from genome assembly GCA_036782915.1 of Bacteroidota bacterium. Taxonomy (GTDB): domain Bacteria; phylum Bacteroidota; class Ignavibacteria; order Tepidaquicellales; family Tepidaquicellaceae; genus JAEUSI01. The sequence continues at coordinate 2,150 of DAIPYE010000015.1, forward strand.
GCTGCCTGCGCCGAATACTGCGGACTCAGTCATTCAAATATGTATGCTCCGGTCATCGTTATTCCGGAAGAGAAATTTCTTGTTTGGAAAAATTATTTTCCGCCTGATACCTCAAAAAAGGAAACTCCGGTTATAAAAACAGATTCTCTTAAAACTGATACTTTGAAAACAACTGTTTCAAAAACAGATTCTTTAAAACCGAATTCAGTTAAAACAGATTCTCTGAAACCGAATAAAGTTAAAACAGATACTTTAAAATCAACAAAATAAAATTTTTTAACCAATAAAATTTAAACTTATTCAGACTGCATCACAAAATAAAGATGAACTGATACTTGAATCCGGAGAATCCAAAAGCAGCGCTTATGCTGTAACAGGACTTTCAAAATGGATGAAAATTGTATTTGAAGTTGCCAAGATCAGGATAACTGTTCTTGTGGCTTTTACTACTGCACTGGGATACATACTTGCATCTACGAGTCTGGAATCTTTTTCACTTTATCCAATTGCCGGTATTTTTTTCCTGGCCTGCGGAGCCGCAGCGCTCAATCATTTTCAGGAAAGTAAAACAGATCTTCTTATGGACAGGACGAAGAACAGGCCAATTCCGTCAGGCGCTGTTTCTTCAAAAAGCGTACTTTTGATTTCATTGGGTTTTTTGATACTGGGAAGTTCTTTATTATTATGGAAATCAAATATGCTGGCACTCGGAATCGGACTGCTTACATTTTTCTGGTATAATGCTGTTTACACACCTTTAAAAAAAGTTTTTTCAATGGCAATAATTCCCGGATCGCTTGTCGGAGCTTTACCTCCGATAGCCGGATGGGTTGCAGCCGGAGGATATGTCTTTGATCCGAAAATTCTGCTGATTGGCTCGTTTTTATTCATCTGGCAGATCCCGCATTTCTGGATATTGCTTTTGATGTATGGAAAAGATTATGACAAAGGCGGATTTCCAACTCTTACAAATGTTTTTTCGGTGAGGCAGTTGAAACAAATTACTTTCTGCTGGTTGGTTCTTACAATTGTCATGGCTCTGTCAATTAATTTTTTCGGGATACTGAATTTTTATGTTTCAAATATATTTCTTGTTGTGATCTGCGCCTGGATATTTTTACAGTCAGTGAAATTTTTAAGATCTGACAATGAAAAAAATGTAAATAAGAATATGTTCATAAGAATAAATATATTCACACTTTTAATAATTACAACTTTGTCACTGGATAAACTTGTAAAATTATTTTTAGCTTAATTTAGTAATATTTATAAAAATTTAATAAAATTTTGTAATGGATTTTCTTGATAATTTAGTAATACCTGCAACGACACAGCATCTGAACCTGTTAAAAATTATTCTTGTGATGGCTATGCTGGTCTTTCTTCCTTTCTTCGGAATGCTTCTCGGAGGTACAGGATTTTCTATAATTTTTAACGCTTACGGTCGAAAAATTAAGAATAATCTTTTCATACGGCTTGCCAAAGATATTATTGATAAGATGGCAATAAACAGATTTGTCGGTGTAGGACTCGGAGTGTTACCGCTTCTTGCAATAACTTTCTGTTACGCCCAGCTTTTGTTTGAAGTAAGGGTAATAAGCGTCAGTCTTTTGTTTGTCGCAACATTATTTCTTGCTCTGGCGGTAAATTTTATTTACAGTTATCAGAACACTTTTCAGATCGAATCGCTGATAGAGTCACTTAAAAATATGACAGGTATCGACAGACATGAACTGGATACTAAAATTCCGGAAAATATTGCTGATTATGAATATGATCTGATGAATGCAAATTCAAATTCCGGTTTGTATGCATTTGTTTTGCTTCTGTTGTCTGCATTCTTTTTTGCGGGAGGTACAACTATAGCTCTTTTCTCAGACAGGTATCAGGATTTTCAGAATATTGCCCAGATATTTTTGTCCGGCGCAACGATGTTTAACTTTTTATTTATTCTAATTTCGTCCGTTGCTGTTACAGGCAGTGCAATTTTATTTTTCTTCTTCAGCTGGCAGGGCGGTTTGTATGATATGGATCCTCAGTATTCGAATTTTGTAAAAAAAATTGCCGGTAACATTGCTTTTACAGGAGCGGCTTTGCTTCCTGTAATTCTTTTTGCAAGCTTTCTTGTGATCCCTAATGTTGCTTTATCGGGTTCAGTTTTTGTGTACACTGTTCTTGCTTTTGTAACCTTGCTGCTTCTCTGTAATTTCTTATATGCAGTGATCAAGAATTCAGACATGAAATATATTTCCGCAGCATTTTATCTGATGATCGTTTCGTTCGGATTAATAATTATGATCAATCAGTCAGCTTTCGGTACCGCTTCATTTAAGCATCTTGCTGAAATTAATTTAAAAGCTGAGGAACTTGAGAAACAGAAAATGTCCAAGACAATCAATACTGCCGGCGTTGACGGTGAGGAAATCTATAACAGAATTTGCGCAGCATGTCATAAATTCGATGTAAAGCTTGTCGGACCGCCATATGCGCAGACTGTACCGACTTATAACGGCGATGTGAAAAAGCTGGCAGGATTCATTTTAAAACCTGAAAAGAAAAACGCTGATTATCCGCCAATGCCAAGTCCCGGTCTTAAGCCTAAGGAAGCTGATGCAGTTGCAAAATATCTGATAGATAAAGTTACATCAGGAAAATAATTAGTCATTTTAATTTGTAAAATAAATCAAGGCGGAGTTAATTAACTTCGCTTTTTTTTTATTCTAACATTGAACCGGACTTAATTTTTAACACAATGGACGCAAAGAAAAGGAAAAGCGCTCAAAGAATTGAGAATAAATGGTCTAAAGAAAAATTTCTAAAAAAAGAAAATTTTATTTTATTATATTTTTGTATTTTAATTCCTTTGTGAACTGAGTTTTACTTTGTGTTAAAAAAAAATAAATATCATGAAAAAGAAAATTGTAGTTTTAACCGGCGCCGGAATAAGCGCAGAAAGCGGACTTTCTACGTTCAGAGATTCAGGAGGTTTATGGGAAGGACATAATGTTATGGATGTTGCTTCGCCTGAAGGGTGGAGAAGAGATAAAAAGCTTGTGCTGGATTTTTATAATCAGAGAAGACAGCAGCTTACTATTGCAAAACCAAATGATGCGCATTTTGCTTTAGCCGAACTTGAAAGATCTTTTGATGTAACTGTCATAACGCAGAATGTTGACGACCTTCACGAAAGAGCCGGCTCAAATAATATTATCCATCTTCACGGCGAACTCAATAAAGCATGCAGTACTGTTAATCCCGATTTGATCTACGAACTAAACGGAAAAGATATAAATATTGGTGATATGTGCGAACTCGGTTCACAGCTCAGACCTTACATAGTCTGGTTTGGTGAAGCAGTTCCGAAAATGGAAGAAGCAATAAATCATTCATTGTCTGCAGAGATATTCATTGTCATCGGAACTTCACTAGTTGTCTATCCCGCTGCCAGTCTTATGGAATTTGTATCCGGCATTTCCCCGAAATATTTAATTGATCCAAAGAAACCCGAATTTATTTATAATCAATCCAACCTTTACTTCATCCAAAAAAAAGCAACAGAAGGAACAAGAGAACTTGTGAATAAGCTGCTGAGCAATAAATACTAATTAATAAATTATGAATTAGGAATTACGAATTTTGCTAACTTCTAACTTCTAACTTTTAATTGTTAACTGTTAGTGAGATCATAGCTTCTTTATTTACTTCATAGATTATACTAAACTGGTTGATTAAATTAGTAAAAAAGGCACGCACATCAGGTATTTTTCAAAAAATCAAAAATCAAAAATCAAAAAATTATGTCACAGACAGAACCTCAGGAAGAAAGCAAACAAAGACCATTGCGAATACTTGTCTTTTCCGCATCATTGAGAAAAGATTCATTGAATACAAAGCTGACAAAATTAGCAGTTCAGGTAATTGAAAAAAACGGAGGAAAGCCGGATCATGCGAACATGAGTGAGTTTGATTGTCCTTCCTTTAATCAGGATCTGGAATCAGGAGCAGTTTTTCCTGAAGGAGCTGCGGAATTTCGAAAACGTCTGTTGGCAAACGATGCATTTATTATTTCATCTCCGGAATACAACGGTTCGATGCCCGGTTTTTTAAAGAATACAATTGACTGGGTTTCACGGTTTCGTCCCCAGCCGTTTAATGAAAAGCATGCATTGATCATGTCAGCTTCCCCGTCAATGGGAGGCGGAAAGCTCGGACTCTGGTCACTCAGAGCTCCTCTGGAAACTCTCGGAGCAAATGTTTATCCTGCAATGTTTTCCCTGGCAACTGCCCATCGTGCATTTAATGAAGAGGGCAGCATAACTGATCCAACTTTGTCTAAAAGATTTGAAGACAACATTACAGCTTTTATGAATCTAGCCGAAGCAGCAACTCATTATCCGTGTATGAAAAAAGCATGGGTGGAATTTCTGGGTGAAATGCCTGATCCTGTCACTGAACGCGTGGAATAGTTGATTACAATTCATTTTGTACTCAATCGGAGATTGAAAACGTAAGATTAATATTTCAATTAAATTATAAAAAGAGTTCAATCATAATCTGAATGAACTCTTTATATATATATATGCTTTCTTTCTTCCAATCTCTGATTTAGATATGGTTCTTTCGGAAATTATTTTACCAGTATCATGCTTTTTGTTTCTTTAAAGCCTTCAGTTTCAAGAGTATAAAAATATATCCCACTAGGCAGATTATTTCCATCAAATTGAACCGAATAATTTCCTGCATTTTGTTTTTGGTTTACCAAAGAAGAAATTTTATTTCCTAATACATCAGATACTGTAATCGATACGTAATTTGTAACTCGTAATTCGTAACTGATCTTCGTAGTTGGATTAAAAGGATTAGGATAATTCTGATTCAAAATAAAATCATTTATTAATTCAGTTTTTTTTTCATTAACAGAAATCAGTGTTCCATTTTCTGTGATTGTAACTGACTGGTTTACGGGAACATTTGTAAAATACTGATCGGCTCCGGACAGCCATTCAACTTTTACCGAATCAATGACAGTCGCATTTCCCAGACCGAAGTGAAGCTGCAGATTCTGTCCGCAGTATCCCGACTGTCCGTCAATCTCCTGCATCTGCCAGACTGGATTTCCGTTAATGACGGCTTTCACTCTGACCTTGCTTCCTATGGCAGATTTGTTAGTCGCAGTTCCGATACAGTTTACTGTAAAGAATTTGTTTCCGTTCGAAAGTTCATTTTTGTATAATGCATTCTTCTGATTTTCTCTGTATGTATTTGCAACTGCAATATCAAGATCACCGTCCTTGTCATAATCTCCCCATGCAAATCCGTATGAATATCCCGAATCAGTTACAATTTCACCCGATGTAATTTTCTGAAACGAAGCTGTTCCGCTTTCCATAAGAAGATTTTTATAAAGTTTGTTTGTGAGTTTCTGTGTAAATCCCGGCGGAACGTATGCCTGTGTTATGAACATGTCAAGATCACCGTCATTATCATAATCACCCCAGCCGGATACAGCATTGTAACCGCTCTCATTTACAATCGCATCAGTTGTGATCTTTGTGAAAGTAAAATTACCGTCATTTCTGAATAAAGAATTATTTTCATTGAATGCATTTGTAATAAATACATCAAGGTCACCGTCATTGTCATAATCACCCCAGCTTCCGCTCCATGATTCGCCCCCGTCTGAAGTCAGCGGTGTGTTTGTAATTTTTGTGAAATATCCATTACCGTTATTTTTATATAAAAATTCATTTGAATCTAATTCACGGCAGACAAATATATCCAGATCACGGTCATTGTCAATATCCACCCAGTTCATTCCACGGGAAACTCCGCGACCTGTTACCGCTGCTCCTGTATCTATTCTGACAAAATTATTGCTTCCCGTATTTTTGTATAAAAAATTTCTGTGACCTGAACCATCACTGTTGGTAATGTAAAGATCAAGCAATCCGTCATTGTCATAATCACCCCAGCTGCAGGTTTCGGAATAACTCGGTACGGAACTTACCGGGCTGGTATTAAGAAAAGTAAAATTTCCATTGCCGTTATTTGTATAA
>DAIPYE010000015.1:8215-8756 GCA_036782915.1 Bacteroidota bacterium
CTTATTCCACCAATTCACTACACAAAGATCGGGAAATCCGTCATTATTAAAATCACCCCAGCTGCTTCCGTCCGAAGGGAGAGAATCTTTTACAAGCGGCTGATTGAAAATGCGGACAAATGTTCCGTTATCATTCCGGTACAGCAGATTATTTTCACCGTAACGGTATCCGTTAGAAATAAACAGATCAAGATCATTGTCATTGTCATAGTCTATCCAGTTGACGCTTCGTGATGCGCCGCTGTCAATGCTTACGATACTGCCTGTTACTTTTGTGAAATTCTGAGCTTCTGCAATGCCGCTGAAAATTGTCAGCAGCAGGGTAATTATTAAATACCTTTTCATAATATTAGTTTTTATTTTGTTTAAAAGTTTTCACTTAAAATATAAAAATTCATACGACTGTGAAATGATGTTGATTCAATTAATATTGGAAAATTATTACTCATTATTTGAATCCTGATATTTCATTTTTTACCTAAATAATTACTTAAGCTTACCGCTTATAACTTTTAAATGAATAATCCACCACAGATTCACT
>DAIPYE010000015.1:8766-28575 GCA_036782915.1 Bacteroidota bacterium
GATTATTCTCAATTGTTAAAATTAATTGTTTTTAAAATCTGTGAATCTGTGGTAAGAATTACGTAAATATTCAAGGCGGTCAACTTGAGTTAATTATCTATTGGACAAAGCGAATGCTTTAAAATTTTTTCTATGGAATTATATACTTTCAATTTTTAAATCTTATGAAACCTTCAACTGATCTTTTCGATCTTATAAAATCACTTACCGGCAGTGAGAAGCGGTATTTCCGGCTCAGCACTTCGCTGCAGCAGGGGAATAAGGAATATTTAAAATTATTTGAGGCTGTCGATTCACAGAATGTATATGATGAGAAAGCAATCAGGCTGAGATTTAAGAATGAGAGCAGTGTTAAGAATATTACTTTCACCAAGAATTATCTGCAGAAGCTGATCTTCAGAAGTCTAAATTCTTATAACGAAGAAAGATCGATAGACTCACAACTTACTAATATATTAAACAGATGCAGGATCTTACTTGACAAAGGACTTATAAAGCAGTACTTCAAAACCGTTAAGCTTGGAAAACAGCTTGCATTGAAACATGAAAGATTCAGTTATGTTCTGGAATTTTTGGAAATTGAAAGACAGCTTACCAAAAAGGAAGAGCTTTCAAAGAATGATACAAATGATATTTATATTGAAGAAAATAACATTCTTGATAAAATAAGAAAACTCAATGAGTCAAAAAGAGCGATCAACATACTTTTCAAAATTCAAAGGACACGGGGAGTCGTGAGAAATAAAACTGATGATGAGAGTATTGACAGAATATTACAGCCATTAAGTTCAGATACCGCAAAAAATAAAACGTCTGTTCTCGAAACGGAGACATATTACTTTGCAATGTATATAGCAAATGAAATAAAAGGTGATCACGAAAAAGCATATTACTTCATAAAGAAGCGTTTTCAAACAGTTAAATCAAACAAAGGAATTTTTCAGAATTCCCTTTTCAATAATTATAAAGATTCATATCTGATGATGATCACTGCTGCCTCCGATTCGGGCAGGCATAAAGAAGCTGACGAACATTTCAGAAAATTCATTTCGGAATTTGGCAAGGCGGCTGAAAAGGATGTGGATGTAAGCTTTACACATTTTGATATTAAGCTGAACAAGGCAATGAATACAGAAACTAAAACAGATTCGGTGAAGCATTTTGCTGAATTGGAAAGATATCTTGAGAGGCATAAAAATATAATCACGATCAACACTTATAATGGTTTTTATTTCAAACTTTCAAAATATCATTTTTTGAAAGGTGAATTCAATGAAGCTCTGAGAATTTTAAATGTGCTTTTTGACAGCAGGCATCTGAAGTTTTCTCCGTTCATTGAACCTTATGTGAGAATGCTGAATATTTTAACTCATTACGAACTGGGAAATATCAGACTGATGAATTATCTTATTTCGTCGGCAATTAAATATTTAAAAACTAAAAACAAATACTATAAAACTGAAACATCGGTTTTAAAATATCTTAAGAAAGCAGTAAAACTTAAAAGTTCTGAAAGCAGGGAAGAGGCATTAAATGATTTTTGTAAAGAAATTAATTTGCTGAAGAAAACTGAATTCGAAAAGAATGCATTCAGCTATCTGGACTATTCTGTCTGGAATAAAAGAAAAATATTTTGATAATAAAAAAAAACAAAAAATATTAAAAATGAATGAAATCTGGAAATTAAATAGCAAAAAAGCACTAATAACAGGAAGTACAAGAGGTATAGGAAAAGCTGTTGCGGATGAATTTCTTAAACTCGGTGCGGAAGTATTTATAATTTCAAGAACCCAGAAAGATGTAGATGAAGAGATCAAAAGACATGAGAAAAACGGATTTAATGTTTTTGGGATGAAGTGTGATGTGACCGAAAAAGAGGACAGGAAGAAGCTGTTTGAAAAAATTGAATCGCTGTGGGGAAAGCTGGATATACTTGTTAATAATGCCGGAACAAATACACGCAAGCCGACACTTGAAAACACTGAAGAAGATTTTGATATGCTGCTGAATCTGAATTCGAAATCTGTTTTTGAACTTTGCAAAATATTTCATCCGATGCTTGCAAAATCCGGATATGCAGCGATTGTAAATATAGTGTCAGTTGCCGGAATCACATCAGTGGGAACAGGTTCGCCGTATGCTATTTCAAAAGCAGGTATCATACATTTTACAAGATACTTAGCTGTCGAATGGGCTAAAGATAATATCAGAGTAAACTCAGTTGCGCCATGGTATATAAAAACTTCACTCACCGAACCGGTTTTGAAAGATAAAGAAAAACTGGAAAGAATTTTATCACGAACACCGATGAAACGCACAGGTGAAGCTTCAGAAGTTGCGGCGGCGATTGCATTTCTGGCGATGCCTGCATCATCTTATATCACAGGAGAATGTATTTCCGTTGACGGAGGGTTTTTGAAGTATGGTTATGGATAAATACTTTATAATTTATAGCGGAAAATTGAGTCATCTGATAAGCTAAAAAACATGAATGGATCCCCGACAAAAGATTTCGGGGATGACAAAGCGCAAAGTTTTTCTCAAATTTTTTCAAAAAATTTTTTTCTTTGTGTCTTTGAGCCTTTGTGGTAAAATAAACATCCAATGAAAAATCCGGGATTAATAATTGCAGATCTCCACATGTCTGTAATTTTCAGATCATTACAAAAAAAGTTAAATCCGTTAAAACTTTTACACTGAAAAACAATCTCTCCTTTAGTATTTTACACTTTAATAACTAATTACGGAATTATGAAGAAACCCCGACAAATAGTTGCCCTTGGCGGCGGAATGTTTTCTATGGAGCCCGAAAACGGATTGCTGGATAAATACATTCTCAATCTTGCTTTAAAAGAAAAACCTAAGATCTGTTTTCTCGGAACTGCCAGCAATGACGGACCTGAATACAGAGAAATGTTTTATAAATTTTTTAATCAGCATAACTGCGAACCTTCACATTTATCATTTCTGGATCCGCCTGCAAATCTGGAAAAATTTATTATGGAAAAAGATATTATTCATGTCGGCGGAGGAAATACAAAGCTTATAATGGAAATATGGCAGAAGACCGGCGCAGATAAAATTCTCAAAAAAGCATGGGAAGCCGGTATTATTTTAACAGGAATGAGCGCGGGAGCTATATGCTGGTTTGATGACGGGATCACAAATCCTGCTCCGGGGAAATTAGACAGACTGCCCTGTCTCGGAATTTTAAAAGGAAGTTTTTGTCCTCATTATGAAGACAGAGCCGATCTGAAAAAAGCATTTCATAAATTAATTTCAGAAGGAACAATAAAGGAAGGCTACGGAGTAGAGGACAGTGCGGCTTTGCATTTTGTTGATACAGAATTAATCAGAGTGATCTCATCCAAACCCGGAGCAACTGCATACAAAGTATCAAGAGCAAGAAGCCGGATCACGGACACAAAATTAAAATCTGTTTATCTCGGAAAAGAAACAGACAGAGTTAAAGAAGTTGAAGAATCCAAAGATATGAAGGTATTAAAAACTGCGATCTCATTTTTAGAAAAAATAAACAAGCATGATATTAACGGAATATCCGAACTAATGTCGCCTGATCATGAATTCATGGACTCTATGGGAATAATTGTAAAAGGTAAAAAGGGAATGATAAAAGCCTGGAAAGGATTTTTCAGCTGGTTTCCGGATTATGAAATTACTGCCATGAATACATTACTGACAGATGATTCGGTCGGATTTTTCGGAGTCGCAAATGGTACTTTTAACAATGAAAAAGAAATTTCTTCAAATAAATTTACCATTCCGGCATCATGGAGAGCAAAAGTAAAGGACGGATTAATTACAGAATGGCAGGTATTTGCCGATAACGAAGTTGTGAGAAATATTCTGACTGAGAACGGAAGAAAAGCAATTATAAAAGAACACATTGCAAGAAGAATTCGGAGATGAATTTGATATAAAATAATTAACCGCAGATTCACTGATTAGTATCCGATTATAAATTTCGATTTTGAAAAAATCTGTGAATCAGTGTTAAAAAAAATTCAAATATTTAAACTCTGGAATTTGCATAAAGCGTCATGATATGTGTTGAAAAATATTTTATTTAAAAATGAATAAAGATAACGAAAAAGAGAAATTTGTAAGTCATTTGAAAGAAAGTCTGGATAAAAATACCTTTGTGAAGATCGCATTCGGGAAATATAAGGGCGGTGACAGAGAATTTGAAAGTATTTTTGTGAACAGATTAGAAACGAAGGAAGGAGAAAAGCTTTCTTTTAAATTCAGGTATAAGACAAAGGATATTGTAAAGAATTATGAATTTGAAAAAGGAATAAATCTGGCGGATGAGATTCTGGGAAAAGATTTTTTCAGCGCAACATTGTTTACGACTGAGAATGATTTTACATTGGATTATTCAAAGAAAAGAATTCCGATACTTCATATAAAAAAACCAAAATTTGATATATCGGATTCAGCAGAACATAATAAAATTAAATCAAGGTTTATTGAAGCAGATTCTAAATTTTTGTATCATCTCGGAATTACAACTTCAGAGGGAAAAGTAAAATCTGATAAATATGATAAATTCAGGCAGGTTGATAAATTCATAGAAATACTTGACTCACTTTACAAAGCATCAAATCTTCATGAAAAGGATAAAATAAAAATAATTGACATGGGTTCAGGTAAAAGCTATCTGACATTTGCAATGTATGGTTATTTTAAGAACAAACTTAATAAGAATATTCAGATAAGGGGAATTGAACAAAGGAATGAACTTACGGAACTCTCGAACAGGATCGCCGGACAATGTGAATTTGAAAAATTAAATTTTATTACCGGGAATATAGAAAGTTTAAATACAGAAAATGAAGAGTATGACATAGCGGTTGCTTTGCATGCCTGCGATACAGCAACTGATGATGCTATCTGCAAAGCAATTAAATTCAAATCAGAAATAATTATACTTGCACCCTGCTGTCAGAAATATGTCAGGAAAAAAATGAAAAGCCCTGATAATCTTAAAGGAATTTACAGACACGGAATATTACTGGAGCGGCTTGCAGTTTCAGTTACAGACGGTTTAAGAGCTTTGACATTGGAGTATTCGGGATACGAAACTAAGGTATTCGAATTCATTTCATCCGAGCATACTGCCAGGAATACCATGATAACGGCTGTTAAGAAAGGTGAGAAAAATGTAAACAAGCTAAAGGAAATTGAAGCAGTGAAAACAGAATTTTGCATTGATGATTATTATCTGGATAAGAAATTAGAGGTTTTAATTCCGGAACAGGTTAAGGTCTAAGTTTTTAAGATTCGTGATATGTACAGTTTTAATTTAAAAACATTTATTATATAGTAACTATTCAGTATTTTTATAAAAATTTAAAAACAGGAGAAAATAATGTTAACAAAAAAACTTCAGCAGGCGCTAAATGATCAGATCAACAAAGAATTTTTTTCGGAATATTTTTATCTTTCAATGTCAGCATATCTTGAATCCATAGAGATGGAAGGATTTGCAAATTACTTTAACATACAGGCGCAGGAAGAACATTTTCATGCTATGAAGATGTTTAACTTTGTTCATGATAAAGGCGGTCGTGTGATCCTGCAGGCGCTTGAAAAGCCAGATTCAGAATTCAAATCTGTTTTGAATACAATTGAAGAAGCGCTGAAACACGAAAGATATATTACAAAAAGTATAAATGATCTGATGGATGTTGCGATAAAGGAAAATGATCACTCGGTGAAAAGTTTTCTCGAATGGTATGTGGATGAACAGGTAGAAGAAGAGTCAACAATGTCAAAGCTTATTGCCAAGCTGAAATTAATTAACGGTGAAGGTCTGGGACTGATGACCATTGACAATGAACTAAGTAAAAGAACTTTTACTCCAAGTGAATAAAGAATTACAGAGTGTGAGTAATATTTGAATAAAAAATATTTACATAAAGTCTTTCATAATATAAAATAAAAAAATATTTGATATGGAACCCCAGCCTGTTGCCGAATCGAAAAGAAGAGTTATGATGTTTGACAGAAAGAATTATGACAATGAGACTTTAATCAGTTTGTATAAAGCAATACTGCTTCCCCGAATGATCGAAGAAAAGATGCTTTTACTTTTAAGAAAAGGTAAAATTTCAAAATGGTTTTCCGGAATAGGGCAGGAAGCGATCTCAGTCGGAGTGACAATGGCTCTGGACAATGATGAATACATTTTACCGATGCACAGAAATCCGGGAGTCTTCACGTCAAAAGGTTTACCGCTTGAGAAATTATTCAAACAGCTTTCAGGAAAGTATCACGGGTTTTCGAAAGGAAGAGAGCGTTCATTTCATTTCGGAACTAATGAATACCATATTGTCGGAATGATTTCCCATCTCGGACCTCAGCTTGGAATTGCTGACGGAATTGCCCTTGCAAGTTTATTAAAAAAAGAAAAAAAAGTTACGGTTGTTTTTACCGGTGACGGAGGAACGAGCGAAGGAGATTTTCACGAAGCGCTGAATGTTGCGGCTGTATGGAATTTACCTGTGATTTTTGTAATTGAAAATAACGGTTACGGACTTTCGACACCATTGAATGAACAGTATAAATGCGAAGATCTTTCTGACAAAGGAATAGGTTACGGAATGGAAGCACTTCAGATCGACGGAAATAATCTGCTGACGGTTTATGATACGATTAAAACATATTCCGAATCTATGAAAAATAATCCCAGACCGTTATTACTGGAATGTAAAACTTTCCGCATGCGGGGACATGAAGAAGCATCAGGCACCAAGTATGTTCCGAAAGAATTATTTGAGGAATGGGCTAAAAAAGATCCTGTTGTCAATTATGAAAATTATTTGCTTGATGAAAATGTATTAAATGATACTCTTATAGAATCAATAAAAAATGAATTTAAAAATGAAATTGATTCAGCTCTGGAAAGTACATTTGCAGAACCTGATGTAGTTCCAAATACTGAAGATGAAATAAGAGATGTTTATGCACCTTATATTCAGAAAGTAATTCACCCAAAGACTGAAAAGAAATCTACTAATAAAAGACTTATCGATGCAATTTCAGACGGACTGAGACAGTCAATGGAAAAATACGATGACCTTGTAATCATGGGACAGGATATTGCGGAATACGGAGGAGTTTTTAAGATCACGGAAAATTTTCACACTAAATTCGGAAAAGACAGGGTCAGGAATACGCCGCTTTGCGAATCAGCTATAGTTGGGGTTGGGCTTGGGCTTTCCATAAAAGGAATAAAATCAGTCATTGAAATGCAGTTCGCAGATTTTGTGACAAGTGGTTTTAATCAGATCGTGAATAATCTTGCAAAGATAAACTACCGCTGGGGACAAAATGCGGATGTTGTGATTCGCATGCCATGCGGCGCAGGAGTTGGCGCAGGACCGTTTCATTCACAGTCAAACGAAGCATGGTTCTTTCATACACCCGGACTGAAAATATTTTATCCTTCAAATCCTTATGACGCAAAAGGTATGATATCTGCTGCGATAGAAGATCCGAATCCTGTAATGTTCTTTGAGCATAAAGCACTTTACAGAAGTATTTCGGAGGAAATACCTGATGATTATTACACTGTAGACTGCAGCAAAGCAAAACTTGTTCAGAGAGGAGATGATGTTACGATAGTTACATACGGAATGGGAGTTCACTGGGCAGAAAAAATATTAAAAGAGAATCCGGATATTTCGGCTGATCTGATCGATCTGAGAATATTACTTCCCTGGGATAAAGACACAGTAACAGAAAGTATTAAAAAAACAGGAAAAGTCATAATAATTCACGAAGACACTCTTACCGGCGGTATTGGTGCGGAAATATCAGCTTACATTTCCGAAAATTGTTTTAAATATCTGGATGCTCCGGTGATGAGAAGCGGGAGTCTTGATACTCCGGTTCCGTTTGCACTTACACTGGAAGAGAATTTTTTTCAGAAGGAAGTATTTCTGAGGAAGCTTAGAGAATTGGTTGCATATTAAATTTATCCGGGGGAATCGAAAATGTTATTCTTCCGATGTAAGTTTCTATTTATTAACAAATTGCATTTTTTAAAAATCTTTTAATTATAAACTATGGAGAAATAATATGGAAACTAAAGTAAGCAATCTTACTGTAAATGAGCTTAAAGATTTGATTTCAAATGTTGTAGAAGAAAAAATTGAAGATGCAATTGAAGAGTTGAAATCTATGTTAGACCTTGATTATATAAAATCAATTGAAGAAGCACGAAAAGAATATTCTGACGGAAAAGTTACAGATATAGAGGATATTTTAAATGTATAAAGTTCTATTTACAGATAAATCTAAACATGATTTAAAGAAATTAGATTTTGATATTCAGAAACGAATTGTTGAAAAGTTAAAGGACTTTTCAAGCGATCCATTTTCTTATTCAAAAAAACTTCAAGATTCATCAATTGGGAATTACAGATTTCGAGTCGGTGACTTTAGAATAGTTTTTGATATTAATGGAATGATATAGTAATATTGAGAATAAGACATAGAAAAGATATATATAGATAATTCTTTTTGCGCCTGAAATGGTTTAGATACTCCGGTTCCGTTTGCACTTACACTGGAAGATAATTTTTTTCAGAAGGAAGTATTTCTGAAGAAGCTGAGACTACTGGCGGAGTATTGATCATAATTTTTGATTTTTAAATTTAAATTCTATAGGAATGAATAAATATTATGTATATGTAATTTCAGTTCTGATAATTTTTACTTTAAACAAAAACATTTTTTCACAGACGGAAGAAAAGACAATAAATACATACGATTCTCTTCTAGCGAAAAAATACGGCGCAGATGATTACGGGATGAAAGTTTATGTAATGGCTTTTCTTAAAGCAGGAAAAATAAAATCTGCAAATAAAGAAGAAAGTAATAAACTTCAAATGGAACATCTGAATAATATTATCAGACTGGCAAATGAGGGGAAATTATTACTGGCAGGACCGTTCATGGACAATCAGGAAATCAGGGGAATTTATATATTTGATGTGAAAACAATTGAGGAAGCAGAAGAGTTAACGTCGACGGATCCTGCAATAAAAGCCGGAGTTCTGGAAATGGAGCTTCATCTCTGGTACGGATCTGCAGCATTGATGGAATTGAATAAAATTCATAATACAATTCAGAAAAGCAGCATTACAGATCAGTAAACCTGTAATTCCGGAAAACCTTTAAAAAACTTAGGGACATTTGAGATTCGATTCAATTGATTCAATAAATTCTGATAGTTTAGAATTGAAACTATACAGGAGTAAATTTATATTTATTACAAACATAAGTAACTTTTAAAATACAAATTAAGAAATGGCAAAAAGTAAAATAGCAAAAGTGGTTTTAGCTCAGGAAAATATTAATGAGAATGAATCTGAAACAGAAGTGGTTTTTGAGAATAAATCCGGAATTCCTGATATAAATACGGCAATACCAAATATACTTCCTGTATTACCTTTGAAAGACATTGTAGTTTTTCCGTATATGATATTCCCGATTCTTGCAGGCAGAGAATCAACGATCGCCGCGATCAATAAATCACTGGAGAAAGATAAATTCATATTGCTTGTAACACAGCTTGACGAGAAAATCGAAGAGCCGACATTTGAAAATTTATATAAAACCGGTACGGTGGCTAAGATCCTGCAGGTTTTAAGACTTCCAAACGGATTGATAAAAGTTCTGGTTGACGGAATGGTTACTGCATCAGTTGAAAAATTTTCTGTTGATAAATTTATTTCGGCGGAAATTAAAACCAAAATTTTTTCAATTAAAAAAGATACAGAGCTTGAAGCATTAATAAAACAGGCAACTAAATTATTTACTGAATATGTAAATACCAACCGCTCCATTCCTCAGGAAACTCTCGTTGCATATGAAAATATAAAAGAGGCAGACAGAAAACTTTATTATATTTCATCAACAATAAATGCTGATGTTCATAAAAAGCAGCATATACTTGAGATAGATGATCTTCACAAACAATATTATGAAGTTCTGAATCTGCTGGGATCTGAGATGGAAGTGCTTAATGTTGAAAAAGAAATTGATGCGAAGATTTACCAGACAATGCAGAAAAACCAAAGGAAATTCATTGTTCAGGAGCAGATAAGAATTTTGCAGGATGAGCTTGGTGAAGGCTCTGAAACTGATCCGGAGTTAATTAAGCTAAAAGAACAAATAGATAAAAGCGGAATGCCTGAAGGAGTAATGGTAAAAGCTCTTGAAGAATTTTCCAAACTGAAAAAAATGCCTTCGATGTCGCCGGATTATTCTGTGATCAGAAATTATCTGGACTGGATGGTAAGTGTTCCATGGAATATTTTTACAACAGATAATTTTAATCTGAAGAATGCAAAAACAATTTTAGACGAAGATCATTACGGACTTGATAAAGCCAAGGACAGAGTACTTGAATTAATTGCGGTACTGAAACTTCTGAAAGCAAAAGACATAACAAAATCTCCAAAAGGGCAGATACTTTGTTTCGTCGGTCCTCCCGGAGTAGGTAAAACTTCACTTGGGAAATCCATTGCCCGCGCACTGAACAGAAATTTTGTTAGAATTTCTGTCGGCGGAGTGAGAGATGAAGCTGAAATTCGCGGACACAGACGAACGTATATCGGTTCGATGCCGGGGAAAATCATACAGGCGATGAAAAAAGCCGGAAGCAATAATCCTGTTATCTTAATTGATGAAATAGATAAAATGAGCAATGATTTCCGTGGCGATCCGTCGAGCGCAATGCTTGAGGTTCTGGATCCTGAGCAGAATACAACTTTTAATGATCATTATTTAGACGTTGACTATGATCTGTCAAATGTTCTTTTCATAACAACTGCAAATGTTTATTACAATATTCCGCTTCCGTTGCTTGACAGAATGGAGATCATTGAAATGAGCAGCTATCTGGATTTTGAAAAAATGCAGATAGCAAAGAGACATATTATTCCCAAAGAGATCGCTGAGCACGGGCTTACATCTGATATGATTGAGTTTCCGGATGAAGTTTTAATGAAAATTATTCAGGAATATACACGTGAAGCAGGTGTGAGAAGTCTGGAAAGAGAAATTTCTTCAGTTATAAGGAAGACAACAAGAGAGATTGTTGAAAGCTCCGATGAAAAACCAAACAAAAAATCCAAAGCCAAAACTGTAAAAAAAATAATTGTTTCAGATGAACTTGTCAGTAAATTTCTGGGAGTTCAGAAATACAAACAGAAACTTGCTGATGATAAGGATAAAAATAAAATTGGTTCTGTAATTGGTCTTGCATGGACATCAATGGGTGGTGACATACTGAATGTAGATGTGACAATTATGAGAGGTCCGAGCAAGTTCATATTAACGGGAAAGCTTGGTGACATTATGAAAGAATCCGCACAGGCAGGATTTTCATATATTAAATCAAATGCAAAGTTATTTAAAATTCCGGAGACTTTTTTTAAGGAGAAAGAAATTCATATTCATTTACCAGAAGGCGCAATTCCAAAAGACGGACCATCCGCAGGTATAACAATGATCATGGCAATG
This sequence comes from Bacteroidota bacterium, assembly GCA_036782915.1. GTDB lineage: Bacteria > Bacteroidota > Ignavibacteria > Tepidaquicellales > Tepidaquicellaceae > JAEUSI01. The sequence goes on from DAIPYE010000015.1 coordinate 20,326, forward strand.
CTTTCTGCAATTACAAAATGTCCTGTAAGAACGGATGTTGCGATGACCGGTGAAATAACATTAAGGGGGAATGTACTTCCGATCGGCGGATTAAATGAAAAATTACTTGCTGCTGTCAGAAGCGGAATAAAAACAGTTCTGATCCCAAAGGATAATGAAAAAGATCTTGTTGAAATTCAGAAAGAGATACTTGATAATCTTCAGATAATTCCTGTTGAAAATGTTGAAGACGGTATAAAGTATGTTTTTAAAGATAAGAAGGTTGTGTTTAGGAAATAGAATTTTTGATTAAAACAATAATTAATCAAAGTTATTAAAGATTTTATTAGTTGCTGAACTCAGAATATAATTTATACTTAGTGTCTTAAATCCTTAGGGGTACAGTCTTTTTAGTCATCACAAAAAATTATTTAAGCCTTGTCAAACTACAAAGTATCAGCCCGAAAGTACCGGCCGCAGAAATTTTCTGATGTATCTTCTCAGGAATTTGTCACACAGACATTAAAAAATGCAATTATAACAAAGAAGATAGCGCATTCTTATTTGTTAAGCGGACCGAGAGGTGTCGGCAAAACCACTATTGCAAGAATTTACGCAAAAGCGCTTAACTGTCCGGATTCAAAAGAAGGTGAGCCATGTAATGTTTGCGATTCCTGCATTGAAATTACAAATGGTGTTCACCCTGATGTATTTGAGCTTGATGCAGCTTCTAACCGAGGCATCGATGATGTGCGTGCAATTCAGGATGCGGCGAAATTTTTTCCAATAAAAGGAAAGTATAAATTTTTTATAGTTGACGAAGTTCACATGCTTACAACACAGGCATTCAATGCACTGTTGAAAATACTGGAAGAGCCGCCGGAGTATTTGATTTTTATTCTTGCTACAACAAATCCCGAAAAAATTCCCGCAACGATAGTAAGTCGTTGTCAGAAATTTCCTTTGCAAAGAATTAAAATTGCAGAGATAATTAATAATATAAAAGAGATTGCAAAGGAAGAGAAAGTAAAGATAGATGATGATTCACTTTTTTTGATCGCAAAACTCGGTGACGGAGCACTCAGAGATGCGCAGGGAGTATTTGATCTTTCTGTTTCATTTTGCGGAGACAAGATAAAATATGACGAACTTAAAAATTTTCTCAATATTCCCGATAAAGAAATTTATTTTAAGATCTCCGGCTTTATTAAAGACGGCAATGCAAAAGAAATGCTGAATTATTTTAATGAACTTAACGAACACGGATTTGACCTGCAGACTTTTTTTAACGGAATCACAGAACATCTTAGAGATCTGATGATTGTTAATAATACCGGGAAAGTTGATCTGCTAGATGAATCAGATTCTATCAAAGAAAAATACACTGAAGAAGCAAAGCAATTTTCATCAGAGCAGATCTCTCGTTTAATGAAAGTATTATTTGAAGCTGAAAATCGTTTTAAATATACATCGAATCAGAAAATATTACTGGAAGCTATTTTAGTAGAACTTTGCAATGTGAATTCTCAAGTGCTGGATCTTTCGTCAATCCTTTCAGAAATTCAGGCAGTAAAAAAAAAAGCTTAGTTCAGAAAAGTTAGATGAGTCAGAAAGGTTGGTTGAGTCAGAAAGGTTAGATGAGTCAGATAAGTTAGCTGAATCTGCTAAGTCTGAAATTCCTGAAAAATCAAAAGAAGCAAATAAATCTTCCGGAACCCTTGATTCAGAAGTCATTCAAAAGTTAAAAGAACTTTTTGACGTTGAAGAATATAAATTTAATTAACATTCAGATGAAAAATAAAACAAAATATTACACAATAAAGAATAATTTCCTGGCAATTGAAGAAGAGTTTTCTAATTACAAAAATTCAAAGATCGTAATGCTGCCGGTTCCATATGAGCAGACGACTTCATACGGCAAAGGAACTTCCAAAGGTCCGAAGGCAATATTAGATGCTTCTCATTATGTGGAATTTTTTGATGAGGAATTGAACCGTGAACTTTGTTTTGAAAAAGGAAACGGAATCTGTTCGCTTTATCCTTTAGAATTTAAAGATAAAAAAGGAAAGAAAGCGCTGGATCATATTTATGAAAACGTGAAGAAGCATATAGACAATAAAAAATTTGTTGTGACACTTGGCGGGGAACATTCGATCTCAACTGCGCCGATAAAAGCTCATTATGATTCATATAAAGATCTATCTATACTTCATTTTGATGCGCATTCAGACTTAAGAGAAGAATATGAAGGTTCGAAATATTCACATGCATCGTTTGCGGCTAGAGTTGCGGAGTTTACATCTGATATCACACAGGTAGGGATCAGAGCTCAATGCAAAGCTGAATATGATTTCATAAAAGAAAAAAAGATCAAAACATTTTATGCATTTGAAATCAGAAACGGAAAGTACGGTTTTGACTGGATGAAAAAAATTATCGATTCGCTGAAAGGAAATGTTTACATAACTTTCGATGTGGATTATTTTGATCCGTCCATAATGCCATCTACCGGTACACCCGAACCAAACGGATTTTACTGGGATGAAACAATGAAACTTTTGAAAATGCTGGGTGAAAAGAAGAATGTTGTCGGGTTTGATGTGGTAGAGCTGTCACCGAGAAAGGATAATCCTTTCCCGGATTTTATGACGGCAAAACTGATTTATAAGATGCTGAATTATTTTGTGAAGTAGGACATAAAATTTACTTCAAAAGCATCATCTTCTTCGTTTCAGAAAAATCTCCTGTTGTAAGTTTGTAATAATAAACTCCGCTCGGAAAATTAGTTGCATCAAAATTCACGGAATAACTTCCTGCGTTTTGCTTTTCACTGATTAAATCTGAAACTTTATTTCCCAAAATATCATAAACAACAATCGACACGTAATTCGTAACTCTTAATTCATAATTGATCTTTGTCGTTGGATTAAACGGATTTGGATAATTCTGCTCCAGTCTGAAATCATTAACCAAAGTATTATTTTCATTCACGCCGACGGAGTTTCCCATTTTCAAAACATATAAGCCTGTATTCATATCTGAAGCAATTATTTTTCCTGAGGGTAATTTATAAACTCCCCAGCAACCCTGATATGCATTGCTGTTGTTTGAAGGGTAAGTATCATACCATGCGATCTCAACTGGAGCAGCAGGGTTTGAAATGTTCAGCACTCTCACTCCGGAAGTATAATGCGCTATTACAGCAGTATCACCATAGGTTTCAACATTATGAACAATTGAAGTTGTGATACCGGTGGGCTGCCATGTTGTAACCTGTGTTGTATTTGTCAGGTCCTGAATATTCCAGACTTTTAAAAGTCTCGGAGTGGAGCCGACCTCATCTGTTGCAAATAAAAAATTTCTGTCTTTACTTAGAGCACAATTGTGAGGTGAAGGGTTTGGATTATTAAGCCATTGAGTAATAGTTTTAAGACTGTCTTTATTCCGCGCATCAATTACGGAAATATTACCGTCATAGATATTCATTGCGTAAATTGTATCACGAAAAACTCTGCAGTCGTGAACATATCTAAAATTCCATTTACCTCTTAATACCGGATTCACCGGATCCAGAAGATCAAGGACTGCCGTTCCCTGTCCGAAAGAAGCATTGCTTCCGTTCAAATATAAATAACGGCCTTCCTGCGAAACTGAATGCGTAGATCTATGACCGGGAGCTGTATACTTTTTGACAAAAATAACCGTATCGGGAAGATACTGAAGGTCGTATATTTCAACCCCGCTTGTATCAGCTTCTGAAACTACATAAGCGTAATGAGAATATGTTTTCATTTCTTTCCACAATACACCCTGGTCGGGATTTGAAGTATTTATATTTGTTGGAAAGAAATCAACTTCTCTGATATTTGCGGAATCAGATACATCAAAAAAGGAAGTTCCCATTGTTCCACCAAGTATTGCATATTCTCTTCCATCAGGTGCAGCATAACCCCATACCGCTGCATAATCCCACGGAGCGCCAAACATTATTGGGACAGGATGAAGGTTTAGGTTTCTAAGAAGGTACATGTTGTTATTTGGAAGCTGTGCGAAAGAAGAAACAGAACATAGAAAGATAAAGCAAAGTAAAAACAGTTTTTTCATAATTTTAAATTTTTTAATCAGTTACGTAAATAAAACAGCAAAAGTTTTATAGTTACTTTATCAAAGTCATTCTTTTTGTCTGAACAAATTCACCTGCAGTAAGTTGGTAGTAATAAATTCCGCTCGGGAAATTTGTTGCATCAAAATTAACTGAGTAACTTCCTGCATTTTGCTTTTGATTTACTAAAGTAGCAATTTCATTTCCTAATACATCGTAAACTTTTAGAGTTACAATCCCCTGACCCCCTTTGTTAAGGGGGAATGCGATGTTGTAATTTATGACAGTCGCAGGATTAAACGGATTCGGATAATTCTGTGATAAAGAATATTCAAATGGTATTGCCTGCGTAATAGTTGAAACCCCGACTGTATTATTGCTGTAGCCTGTTACGTTTACTGTTATTGTACTGTCGAAATTATCAATAGTAAGAGCAGAAGTGAAAGTCTGATTCAGCTGATTCGGTCTGAATTTTATTTTTGCATATCTGAAATCATGCTGAGGAATTGTTGGAGGAAAATATTCAATTATAAATTGAGATGAAGACGATGTGATCGAATTTATATTTAAATTTCCTGTTCCGTAATTGAACAAAGATAAATAATAACTTGCTGTATCATTTACAGCGAGTGTGTCAAAAGTAATGTTGAAAGGTGAAACTGAAATTTCAGGTTTGTTAATAACGGGAATGACAGAAAAAGTGCTTTTGATCCTGTCTATAAATTCCGGATGATCTACAAAAGGACTTCTGTTATTCTGAAACGCCTGAATTCTGTTCTCTCGTATTCTTTCTTTTGCATCAACAGTGTCAATGAGATTCCACTGACGCAAAACACTTTCCTGCTTTGCATCCATAAAGGGTCCGTAATTCTGATATCTGATAAGAAAATAAAAAAGACTTCTTGCAACATTTCCTTTATGCTGATCCCGGGTTTCGAATACAAGCTGATTCTCATAATCGTTTCCCAGTATTGAGCCTCCGACCTGCCAGGTAATCCCAGAAACTACAAATCCAAAATCGTAATTGTTTCTGCGGTTGTTAGCAACTTCATCAGTAGGATACAGATGATGAACGTCACTTCTCATCGGTTCATCCTGATTAAAAAATCCCTGCGGGAAAGTATGCTCAGTATTCATACTTTGCGGCGGATTCACACTCGGAATTCCAGTTGTATAAACCTTCCTTCCTGTATAAACACATTCAATCGTATCATCATTATTATAATCATCTATAGTTGAGAACATTGCAGTTCTGGAAGTTGTATAATTGTTGTTGGTATTTGTAGAGCAAAAAGTTTTCAAAGCTGTTTTCAATTGTTCATCCACCAATCCCTGTGTAAAGCTGTACATTGCATCGGGATACTTTGCAGTTGCAGTCAGATAGTTAACGATCGGATAATTTAATTCCGTGTTTTCAAAAATTATAAAATCATAGTATGTAATATTCTGATTTGATCTAAACAAAACCCAGACTAATGAACTGTCAGAAGGATTGATATTAAATGAGTTTAACCTTGTAAAGAATTGCGAAGTAAGAGTTCTGACAGATGTAATATGTAAAACCTGATTTGTAGGATTTTTCACATAAAATGAAGTGCTGTCGATTGTATTTGTAAAAGCAGTGTCTAAATTTATATGATATGGAATGTTTTGCGAATAAGAATATTTTTCAGGTAAAAATAGAAATAGGGCAATTAAAGTGTAAAGGAAAAAGTTTTTCATTCAGTAATGTTTGATTTATATAAGTTAAAGCATTTCAGGTGAATTTTAAATGTCAAATTGTGTAAAAGAAATTTTAGAGCATAACTAAAAAGGTGCCTGGGAAAAAGATAGAAATTGTTATAGATCACAAAGGAAAATAATTCATTATTACTTAACATTGGAGAAAAGCATTTAAAAATGATATTTATTATTTTATATAAAATTATTTACTTTAAACCTTGAAAAACAACTTAGAAAATTTAATAAGTAGAAAGATCACCCGCAGGAAAATGCTGAAAGATTCCGGAAAAGCTACAGCATTCCTTACAATTGGGTCAATACTTCCCGAAGAATTTTATGATCTTTCTTTTTTTAAAAATAAAAATGAAAATAAGAATAGTAAGTTTCAGAATATTATTTTCAATTCAATTGAACCTTCATCAGAGGATAAATTAATTTTACCGGAAGGGTTTGAATACACGATAATCAGAAAATGGGGTGATAAAGTTTCGGATGCAGAAACTTACGGATACAATAATGACTATGTAGTTTATTTACCGATAGATTATTTAAACGGAGGGAATAATTCAGAGGACGGACTTTTAATTGTAAATCATGAATATCCGTCTCCGCTTTTTATTAATGGTTACACTGATGAAGATTTCAGGAAAAATAAAATTAAAACATTTGAAGAAGTAGAACTTGAAAAGAAAAGTGTCGGGATCTCTATATTCAGAGTAAAGAAAGCTAACGGTAAATGGGAATTTACGGATGATGAAAATTATAACAGAAGAATAGATGCAAATACAGAAATAAAAATGTCCGGGAAAGTTGCAGGCGCAGATGAAGTAAAGAACTCTTTATTTGCAAAAGGAACACTTGCCAATTGCAGCGGCGGTCTGACTCCGTGGGGAACGATGGTGAGCGGGGGGGAGAATTTTCAGGATTATTTTGTTTCGGAAAATTTATGGGAATACAGATGGAATGATATTGAAAAGGATTTTATAATTGAAAATTACGGATGGGTTGTAGAAATAGATCCTTTTGATAAATATTCAGTGCCGAAAAAGCGAACATCAATTGGAAGATTCCGTCACGAGAATGTTTGCATAAATATTTCACCTGCAGGAAAAGCTGTTGCATATATGGGTGATGATCTGAAAGGAGAATGTGTTTACAAATTTATTACGAAGAATAATTTTGATAAAAATGTCCGGGAAAATAACTTTGATATACTGGATGAAGGTGATTTATTCGTTGCAGATTTTGAAAATAAAATATGGCAGTTGATGGATTTTGATAAAAGAGATGAACTGAAAAACAATTTCAAATCTCAGGCAGACGTACTGGTTAACTGTGATAAATCTTCAAAGCTTGTCGGCGGGACAGAATGCAACAGACCTGAAGATATTGAAATAAATCCGGCGGATAACTCAATATTCATTGCATTTACAAATAACACTGAAAAGAAAGATTACTTCGGAAGCATTGTAAGAATAATAGAAAAGAATAATGATTGTGAAAGTCTGGAATTTGAATGGGAAGTTTTTGCAACGGGCGGAGTTGCATCAGGATTTTCATGTCCAGATAATCTGACATTTGACAGCAAAGGAAATCTGTGGGTTATGTGTGACATATCCACAGCTAAACTAAATAAAGAAAAGTATCAAACCTTCAAAAATAACTCACTTTTTATGATACCGACATCAGGAGAAGATAAAGGAAAAGCATTTCAATTTGCCTCCGGACCAATGGATTGTGAAATGTGCGGAGGTAATTTTACACCTGATGAGTCCACTTTATTTTTATCAATTCAGCACCCCGGAGAAAACACATTTTCAGCAGAAAATCCTACAAGCCGATGGCCTGACTTTGGAAATGATCAGCCGAGACCTGCAGTTGTTGCAATAACCGGGTTTAAGAAATAGAAATTTAATTTTTGTTAAGATGTGAATTTTATTAAACTACTCTTATATGATTGGAAAAGATCCAGCCCTTATCATCTTTCCATGCTTCGATCCTGTAAGAACCTTTTTCGTCTGTATCCCATATACAATCCAGACCCGATAATTCATCAATACATTTTCCATTATGCATAAGTTTTATTTTTGCAGAAGAAGGCAGAAGTGTTTTTAAAATGATCTTCTTGTTTTTGGATTTATCAAAAATTATCTCATCGCCTGATGTATAATTTAATCCAAGATATTCAGCAGAGAACCGGAAACCTTTGCCGCTTCCGTAATAATTATTTACGACAAAACTTTTTCCGTTTCCTATTGCATTAATAATCTGATTCTTATCGAATTCGTAATTCTTCGCATTTCCTTTTTTAATTTCTTTATCAACAAAGACATGTGTCCTGATAGACTTAAACAAAATTTTATACCCGAATATTTCGAATTCAAAACCCATTACATTATGTTTATGTGCATGGGCGCCAATTCCACCGATGGCTACAACCTTTCTTC